>PNLY01000040.1 GCA_013823325.1 Methylobacterium sp. | reverse complement strand
CACGGTGGCGGCGGTGGCGGTCTCAGCCGCTGAGGCAGCAGCTTTATCCGGCCGGGTGATCTGCCAGCCCGGCCGGATCGCGGGTGTTCCCAGGTGGATAATGCGTGCACGTCCGGCCGGCTGCGGGCGCAGACCTGAGCGAATACGTCATGACATGCCCCGTCTTAGCGGACGGGGCATTCTCGGCGAGCAGCTCGCTCAGGGCCGATTTGGGCGTCGCGTTGCGGCTGTCACAGCGATGTTGCCGCCATCGATCGCTTCCCAAGTGCGGGGATTGGCTTGCGACATGCGGGTGAAGAACAGGTACCCGGTTTGCGTCCAGGGCAGGATGCGGGAGGTCTTGTTGTCGAGGACGAGATCCCCCTCGGAGGTCGTCGCCATCAGCACCGCATGCCCCTCGCCCGCAGGCGTGCCGACGACCGCGATCAACAGGGCCGAGGACGGCCAGCCGCGCTCGATCAGCTGCTTGCGCTTCAGCAGCGCGAAATCCTCGCAATCCCCCTTCCCGTCGGTCGGGACGCTCCAGACATCCTCGCGGCCATGATGCTCCCGGTCGGACATCTCCGCGATCGTGGAGTTCACCCGCGCATTGACCTCCTGCAGGTCGCGCTGGTGTTCCGGCGTCAGCAGGGCCTGGCGCGTCATGGCGCCGGAGCGGCGGCACTCCGCCGGGTTCTTCGTGCAGAAATCCAGGAATGCCGGCGGCGGCGATGCCGGTCCGCGCGTCCTCGCCGCGAGTTGCTCGGCCTGGGCAGAGCCGGCCAGAGTTCCGGCCAGCAGCGCGACGCCGAGCGCCCATGGAGCAATGGAGGCAGGCGTCGTCATGGTCGAAACCACATCGTCATGGTCCGCCTTGCTGGGAGGAGAGCGCGGGTACGGCAGTCGGAAGGATGGGCGCCTTTGCTTAAGAAAGACGGCAATTCTGTGATGAGAAATGACAGGAGATTCGGAGGGCCGAGACAAGGCTGAAGGCGCCGCCTCAACAGGATCAGCGGCTCGCGTCATCGCGGGCCAGGTGAGAACTTTGCGTCAATACACTGATTTCGCCTGAGAAAGCGAGCGCTTTTCAGAGAGAGATTCAACTGACCGCACGATGATTTTCAGCGGGTCAGGCAGCTTCGTCGCGACCATCCTGATTTTGCTCCGGCCTGCCTGCCCGGCGCTCGATCGAATGGTCGACGATCAGCAAACCCAAGGCGAGCACGGTCGCCGACAGCACGATCGCATGGTCGCCGAGCCCGGCAGCGCAGCCGAGCGCCGCGGTGACCCAGATCGCCGCCGCCGTGGTCAGGCCTTGGGGCGTCGCATGGCCCTTGCGCAGCACGATCACGCCGGCGCCGAGGAAGCCGATGCCGGTCACCAGCCCCTGCACGACGCGGCTGGCGGCGTCGATCTGGTGCGGCTCGCTGAAGATAGTCGCGGCGGCAGACGTGCCGAGGCCGACGAGCCCGAAGGTGCGAATGCCGGCAGCGCGCTGCCTGCCGGTGCGCTCCCAGCCGACGACGATCCCGGCCGCCATCCCCGCCAGCAGGCGCAGCAAAAGGTCGGCCTCGCCCCAGATGTCGAATGTCACGTCGTTCTCCCGCTGCGATTGCCCGTGGGACGTGAACGCGCGAGGAAGCGCGGTGTTGCCGCGCATGGCTCATGCGGCCATATCGCCGTATCGAAGCAAGGTTCGCCAGATGCCCTATACCGACCCGCTCGAGCCGATGCTGGAACGCGCCGAGGCGCTGCGCCATCAAATCGCAAGGCGCCTCGTCGAGGAGTCCGGCGCCCCGCCGCCGCCCTCCCTGTCGGCCGATCAGCTCGCCGCCGCCGACGAGGCGATCGCCGCCTGGACCGAGCAAGGCGAGGAGGAGCAGGACCAGCGCGCCTTCCGGCCGATCGGGCCGCTGCAGGAGCTGCTGGCCGAGCACCGGGAGATGATCGAGCGGATCGTCGAGCTGCAGGACCGGCGCCTCTCCTGAGGCCGAGCTGATCAGGCGATCGCATGTTGCGACCCGTCCGCAGAAATGCGATTCTGGGTGATGAACAAGGCAGCCCCCCGGCGCTTCGACAGCTCCGCCTTGGCCCGCTCGATCACCTCCGGCGAGACGATCGCCGTGACCCAGCTGACATCACCACATCCTAGGAGCCGGCCCGGAGCTGGGCGGCGCGCGAGATGGCGCGAACGCTGAAAGGCTCGTCCCTGTCGACCGACGCCTCGAACTTCTCCAACCCGTAGCGGATCTGCGCCTCGCGGAAACGGCGCCGCGGCGCAGCCGCGTACTCGCAATTCCGGGCCGCTACGCGACCATCGGCGGCGAACCGATCGAGAGGCCCGGTCAATGCGACAGGTTCTCGACGGGACGGCTTCCCGCGGCGCGACGGGCGCGGCAGGATCGCGATGACATCCGGAATCGCGCCCGCGACGGCAGCCGGACAAGCCGCAGGGAGGACATCGTGAAGAAGCTGATCAACGACCCCCGAATGGTCGTCAGGGAGATGCTTGAAGGACTCGTCGCGCTGCATCCCGGGCTCACCCTGCTGGCGAAGCACGACGTCGTGCTGCGCAGCGACCTCCCCGCGCCCGCCAGCCGCCAGGTCGCGGTGATCTCCGGCGGCGGCGCCGGCCATGAGCCGGCCCATGCCGGCTATATCGGGGCCGGCATGCTGCACGCCGCGGTCTCGGGCGACGTCTTCACCTCGCCCTCCGTCGATGCGGTACTGGCTGCCATCCGCGCCGCCGCCGGGCCGGCGGGCGCACTCCTCATCGTCAAGAACTATACGGGCGACCGGCTCAATTTCGGCTTGGCAGCAGAAATCGCGCGGGCCGGCGGCATCCCGACCGAGATCGCCGTCGTCGCGGACGATGTCGCGCTGCGCGACACGGTGCCGAAGGAGCGGCGGCGCGGCATCGCCGGCACTGTCCTGGTCCACAAGATCGCCGGTGCGCTGGCGGAGCTAGGCCAGCCGCTGGCGACGGTCGCGGCGGCGGCACGGGCGGCGGCGGCAGCGACCGGAACCATGGGGGTGGCGCTGGGCGCCTGCACCATCCCGGCGGTGGGCGTCCCCGGCTTCACGCTCGGCGAGGACGAGATCGAGTTCGGCCTCGGCATCCATGGCGAGCCCGGTGTCTCCAGGCAGCAGATCGCCTCCGCCGACGCGATCACCGACCGGATGCTGGAGATCATCCTCGGCGAAGGCGGCCATGACGCCGGCGCCCGCGTCGCACTGCTCGTCAACAATCTCGGCGGGACGACGCCGATGGAGCTCGCGGTGATCGCACGGCGCGCTCTCGCCCGCCTGCGCGAGCAAGGCCTGATCGTCGAGCGTGCCTGGACCGGCACCTTGCTGAGCGCGCTCGAAATGCCGGGCTTCTCGCTGTCGCTGATGGCAGTCGACGATGACAGGCTCGCCCTCCTCGACCGGGCTGCGGCCGCTCCGGCCTGGCCCGGCGCCGGTATCATCCCGCGGGCGCCGAGCCTTGCCGCCGCAGGCGAGGCCGAAGCTGCCGACGAAACCATGACCTCGGCCGACAGGCTGGGCGCCGCGGTGCGAACCGCCGCCCTCGCCTGCGCGGCGGCCCTGGAAGCGGCAGAGCCCCGTCTGACCGAGCTCGACAGCAAGGCCGGCGACGGCGATCTCGGCATCAGTATGAGCCGTGCCGCGGAGGCCATCCGGGCCTCATGCAGTGCGGACAGGTCAGACAGCGCCGCCTCCGTCCTTGCTTTGCTCGCCGGCCAATTGCGGCGCGCCATCGGCGGCAGCTCGGGACCGTTCTACGCCGTCGGCCTGCTGCGCGCGGCGCGGCGCCTAGCCGAAGGGCCGAGCACCGGGCTCACCGACTGGGCCGATGCGTTCGCAGCAGGCGCCGACGCCGTCTCCGAGCTGGGAGGCGCCCAGGCCGGCGACCGGACGATGCTCGACGCTCTGTTGCCCGCGGCACGAGCCCTGGCCGAAGCGGCGCAATACGGCCTGCCGCCGGCCCGGGCCTGGAGCCTGGCGGCGGAAGCCGCCAAGGCCGGCGCGGAAGCCACCGCCATGATGAAGCCGCGGCTCGGGCGGGCGAGCTATCTCGGCGAGCGCGCCCTCGGCTCGCCGGATGGCGGCGCCGTCGCGGTGTCGATCTGGCTCGATGCCGTTGCGCGTCGTTAGAAGCTGTCGCGCCCGGCCTGCGATAGCGTGGGCGGCTCGGCCTACTCCATTCCGGCAGCCGTGCTGGCCCGCGCGATGATTTCGAACCCCGTATCCGTCAGGCGCGTCCCTGATTCCAGGCCGGCGGCGCGCGCGACGACCATGTCGATCGCGGTGCGGCCCATCTCATAGGCGTTGGGCTGGACCGTCGTGATCTGCGGCGAGATCTCGGAGGCGATCTCGTAGTCGCCCCAGCCGGCGACGGCGAGGCGTTCCGGCACGCTCCAGCCGCGCCGCCCGCATTCGAAGAGGACCCCGGCCGCGACGATGTCGGTCGGGCACAGCAGGGCGTCGATCGACCCGTCCATGCGATGGAGGGCATCGAGCGCTTTGGGACCGGCGCCGAAGCCGTCGGCCTCGTCGGCCAGATGGCACAGGCCGGGGTCGAGCCCGTGCTGGCGCATGCGCTCCTCGAAGGCCGGCAGGCGCTCGGTGTAGCGACTGGCGACATCGCCGGCATATCCGATGAAGCCCATGCGGCGGCGGCCGGCGGCGGCGAGGTGATCGACCATGGCCCGCGTCGCGGCTGCCGCGGAATAGCCGACGGCCATGTCGAGCGGATCGCGATGGACCCAGGCCTCCACCACCGGAACCCCGGTCTTGCGCAGCAGGTCGGCGGCCTGGTCCTCATGCTCGTTGCCGACCAGCGTCATGCCCGCGACGCGCAGGCCGATGAAAGTCCGGATCGCCGCCGTCTCCTGCCGCTTCGTATCGGCGAGCTTGAGGACGAGTTCGTAGCCGGTCTCAGCCGCGGCGTCCTGCATGCCGCGGACATATTTGTAGAAGCTGGAGTTCTTGATCGAGGGGATGACCGCGCCGATGACGCGGCTCTGGCCCGAAGCGAGGTTTCCGGCGACGTGATTGGGAATATAGCCCAGCTCGGCGGCGACTTCGCGAACGCGCCGGCGCGTCTCTTCCTGCACCCGCTCAGGATATTTGAACGTGTTCGACACCGTCATCGGCGAGACGCCGGCGGCTTTCGCGACCGACTGCATGGTGACCGGCCCAGTCGCCTCCCCGCATTTCGTCATCGCGCCTCCCCGCCGGCAAGGCTTGCACCTGCTTCGGCCCGCCGCCCCATACCTCGCAAGAGGATGGGACGATGCTTGACTCACCTGATCGCTCTGCCATTGTAGCGCTACAAAATCAAAAGGGAACGGGTTTCCCATGCCGTCACCAGCGACGACACCGCCCTGCGCCAGGGCGCTTCGATGACCACTGCCGGACGGGGCTCGGCGGAGACGTTGACGCTTGCCGGCGTCCGCAAATCCTATGATGCCGTCCTGGCGGTCCGCGATCTCGATCTCAATGTCGCGGCGGGCGAGCTCGTCGCGCTGCTCGGCCCCTCCGGCTGCGGCAAGACGACGACGCTGCGCATGGTCGCCGGCTTCGAATATCCCGATTCCGGCGCCATCCTGATCGGCGGAGCGGACGTGTCACGCCTGCCGCCGCATCGCCGCAAGCTCGGAATGGTTTTCCAGAACTACAGCCTGTTCCCGCATCGCACCGTCGCCGAGAACATCGGCTTCGGCCTGCGCATGGCCGATGTCGGCCGGGCCGAGCGCGACCGGCGCGTGGCCGAGATGCTGGACCTGATCCGGTTGCCGGATCGCGCCGAGATGTATCCGTCGCAGCTTTCTGGCGGCCAGCAGCAGCGCGTCGCGCTTGCCCGCTCGCTCGTCGTCAATCCGAAGGTGCTGCTGCTCGACGAGCCGCTGGGCGCGCTCGACAAGTCGCTGCGCGAGAGCATGCAGTTCGAGATCCGGACCATGCAGCAGCGCCTGGGCATCACGACGCTGCTGGTCACGCACGACCAGGAAGAGGCCCTGTCGATGTCGGACAGGGTTGCGGTGATGCAGGGCGGGCGCATCCTCCAGATCGGCACGCCGACGGACATCTACGACAGGCCGCGTAGCCGCTTCGTCGCCGAGTTCCTGGGAGCCTCGAACATCTTCGCAGGCAAGGTCGCGCCCGATGGCCGCAACCTGCTCCTGCCCGGGCCGGGTGGCGAGGTCCCGGTGCCGCTGGCCGAGCCGGCGACGCCGGGCGCCGCGCTGACGCTCTCGGTCAGGCCGGAGCGGATGCGTCTCGCAGCGGCGCCCGGGGGCGGCGCCAACTTTACGGGTAGGGTCGTCGGCGCCGTGTTTCGCGGCAACTACGCCGCCTATCAGGTCGAGGCCGCGCAGCTCGGGCGCGAATTGATCGTCTACCGGCAGGCGGACGGGCCGCTCGGCACCGTCTCCTTCAGGCTCGGCGATGGTTTGACGCTCGGCTGGGCGCCGCAGGATGCGGTGCCGATCGATGCGGAGTGAGGTTGCATGACGGGTTCACAGGGACAGGGCGCGCGGATCGGCATCGATGTCGGCGGCACCTTCACCGATTTCGTGCTGGCCGATCCGCAGGGCGGCGGGCTGGTCTACTACAAGGAGCCGTCGACGCCGGACGAGCCGTCCCGCGCTTTGATCGAGGGTCTCAAGTCGCTGCTCGGCAAGGCCGGCCTGACCGCCGCCGACGTCTCGCTGCTGATGCACGGCACCACGATCGGCCTCAACGCGATCATCCAGCGGCGCGGCGCCACCATCGCGCTCGTGGTCAGCAAGGGCTTCCGCGACATCCTGGAGATCGCGCGCAGCCGCATGCCCTCCTCCTTCGATTTCCACTCGAGCAAGGAGGAACCGCTCGTCCCGCGCTACGCCGTCATCGAGATCGATGCGCGCCTGTCGGCAGCCGGCGAAGTCACGCGCGCTCCGGACGAGGCGGAGATCGCGCGCGTCGCCGCCGAACTCAAGGCTTTGGGTGCTGACGCCGCCGCCCTGGTGCTGATCAACGGTTATGCCCGGCCGGAGGTCGAGATGGCGCTGGCCGACAAGCTCTCGGTCGGCGCCGGCGGCCTCGCCATCACCTCGGCCGCGGCGATCTGGCCAGAGATCCGCGAATACGAACGAACCCTGGTCGCCTGCCTCAATGCCTATATCCAGCCGCTGATGCAGCGCTATTTCGCCGGGCTGAAGCAGGGGCTCGCGCGCGACGGCGTCGATGCGCCGATCCTGGTGACCGCCTCCAATGGCGGCTCGCTCAGTCTCGCGTCCGCCATCGACCGGCCGGTGGAGACGATCCTGTCCGGCCCCGCCTCGGGCGTGATGGCGGCGGCCCGGCTGGCGAGCGCGGCCGGCGTCAGTTCGATCATCTCCTTCGACATGGGCGGCACCTCCTCGGACATCGCCGTCGCCCATGCCGGCTCGGCGGAACTGGCGACGCGTACCGACATCGGCGGGCTACCACTCGTCCTGCCGGTCGTCGACGTCTCAGCGATCGGCGCGGGCGGCGGCTCGATCGTCTGGGTCGACGGCCACGGCGTCCTCAAAGTCGGCCCGCGGAGCGCCGGCGCCATGCCCGGCCCGGTGTCCTATGGGCGCGGCGGCCGCGAGCCTGCCGTCACGGACTGCTATCTGGCGCTCGGCTATATCGACCCCGGCGGCTTTCTCGGCGGCCGCATGCGGCTGGACAAGGGCGCGGCCGAACAGGCGCTGGCGACAGTCGCCGAGCGCATCGGCCTCGCCGGGCCTGACGGTGCGGCGCGTGCGGCGGAAGGAGCGCTCGCCGTCACCACCGCCGGCATGGCGACGGAGCTCTACAAGACCCTCGCGGCGCGCGGACTCGATCCGGCTGGCTTCGCGCTCGTGCCCTTCGGCGGGGCGGGGCCGACCCATGCCAATCTCCTGGCCGAGGAAGTCGGCATCGGCAGCGTCGTCATCCCGCCCGCCGCCGGGACCTTCTGCGCGCTGGGCGCGGTGGCGGCCGATCTGCGCCGCGACTTCGTGCGCAGCCTGCGCCGACCGCTCGACGCGGCGAGCGCCGCGCTGCTGCAAACCGTCTTCGCCGAGCTCTCAGCAGAAGGCGCCGCCTGGCTCGACCGCGAGGGCGAGCAGGCGACCGGCCGGCGGATCGAGCGCGGGGTCGACATGCGCTATGCCGGCCAGGCCTATGAATTGCGTGTGCGCCTCGACGAGGATTGCCGCACGCAGGACGCCGTCGCCGAGGCCTTCCACCGCGAGCATGAGCGCATCTACGGCTTCCGCGACGGCGACAGCCCGGTCGAGCTCGGCACGGCGCGGCTCGCCATGGTCGGCGAGACCGCCAAGCTGACCCAGCCCCGGATTCCGGCGGGCACCGGCCAGCCACAGTCCAGCGGCCGGCGGCCCTTGTTCCGTCGCGGGGCCTGGCTGGACGCGGCGGTCTACACCCGCGCCGCCTTCGGCGCCGGCGACAAGGTGAGCGGGCCGACGATCATCGAGCAGGAGGACACCACCACGATCCTGCTGCCCGGCTGGAGCGCGCGGGCCGACGAGGCCGGCAATCTGCATCTCGAAAGACAGCCGTCATGAAGCTCGACTCGGTCACGCTCGCCATCCTCGGCAACAAGCTCGCGGCGGTCAGCGAGGAGATGTGCCTGACGCTGCAGCGCACCGGCCGCACGCTCTATGTCAAGGAAACCGCCGATTTCGCCTGCGCCCTCGCCGGCCTGGACGGGCGCTTCTTCGCCTATCCGCGCTCGATCGGCGTCTCCGGCTTCGTCGGGCTCGAATGCCAGCCGACGATCGCGGCTGTGGGACCGCTGGAGCCGGGCGACGTCATCCTCACCAACGATCCCTATCGCTCGGAAGGCCTCTCGACCCATCTGCCCGATTTGCACATGATCGAGCCCTATTTCCACGAGGGCCGGATCGTCGCCTATGGCTGGTGCTTCGTGCACTGCTCGGATGTCGGCGGGCGCGTGCCGTCGAGCATCTCGCCGGTCAATACGGAGATCTTCCAGGAAGGTCTGCGCATCCCGCCGGTCAAGCTGATGCGGCGCGGCGAGATGGTGCCTGAGGTCCGCCTCTTCCTCGACGCCAACAGCCGCACGCCCGACGCCAACATGGGCGACATCCGCGCCATGCTGGCTGCGCTCGCGGCCGGCCGGCGCCGCCTGGAGCAGACCATCGCCCAGCACGGGACGGACGCCGTCTCGGCGGCGGCGACAGACCTGATGAGCTATGCCGCGCAGAAGGCGCGCGCCGTACTGAGGCGCGTGCCCGACGGCACCTATCGCTTCAGCGACTATCTCGACGACGACGCCGCGACGCTGCTGCCGGTGCGTATCGCGCTCGCCGCGACCTTCGCCGACGGGACGGTCCATCTCGACTTCACCGGCACCGACCCGCAGGTCGCGACCGCGATGAACATCCCCTCGCGCGGCCGCCCTCACGCCTGGCTGACCTTGCGCGTGCTGGCCCTGGTCAACACGCTCGATCCGACCACGCCACTCAATGCCGGCCTGCTCGAGCCTGTCAGGATCACCGCGCCCGAGGGCAGCCTCGTCAATCCCCAGGAGCCGGCAGCGACCGGCGTGCGTCACGCGGCGGCAATCCGCGTCAACGACGTGCTCAACGGCGCCTTCGGCCAAGCGCTGCCGCAGGCGATGCCGGCAGCCTCCTCCGGCACCGTGATCCCGGTGGTGATGGCCGAGCCCGACGGCCGCGGCGGCCGCCGCGTCCAGGTGATCGAGCCGATGATCGGCGGCACCGGCGCCCGCTCCGGACGGGACGGCGTCGACGGCCGCGACAGCGGCATCTCGAACCTCGCCAACAATCCGGTCGAGACCGTCGAGGCCGAGCTCGGCGTCGAGATCATGAGCTATGCCCTGCGGCCCGATTCCGGCGGCGCCGGGCGCTGGCGCGGCGGCTGCGGCATGGAGCTCACCTTCCGTGCCCTCACCGACGACACCAACGTGCTCGGCCGCGGCATGGAGCGCCTGCTGTTCAGGCCCTGGGGCTCGAATGGCGGGCGGCCGGGCGCTCCGGGCGAGCTGATCGTCAATCGCGGCCGGCCCGACGAACGCCGGCTCGGCAAGATCGACGTCCTGACCGTCAATGCCGGCGACACCATCACCTTCCTGACGCCCGGCGCGGGCGGTTGGGGCGACCCGGCCGAGCGCGACACCGCCGCCGTGCTGCACGATGTGCGCAACGGCTTCGTCACTGCGGAGGCCGCCGCCCGCGACTATGGCGTGGTGATCCACGGCGGCGAAGTCGACGAAGCCGAGACCAGGCTGCGCCGCGCCACCATGCAGCCCGCCGGCGGCCACGGGCCGGAGCGCGAGCGCTGGGATTCGGTCTTCACACCCGAGCTGATGGACCGGCTGAATGCGCGGCTCGTCGCCCTGCCCGGCTCGGCGCGGCAGCGCCGCCGCCGTGATATCCTCGCGCAGGCGCTCTGCGCCCTGCCGGACGGTTTCCCGCGCAGCGGGGCCGACGACGATGCCCTGCGCAGCGCGCGAGACCGGCTCGCAGCCGCGGCCGCCGCGCTTTGACACCAGCCCGATGCAAACGCCCTCGAACCATGGAGCACTGCGATGACGAAGCTGGACAGGCGTAGATTTATCGGCGGCGCCACCGCCCTCGCCGCCGGCCTTGGCGGGATGCCGCACCTCGCGCGGGCGCAGGCCAAATCGATCACGGTCACCGCCTTCGGCGGCGTCTGGGAGGAGGCGGTGCGCAAATGCTTTGTCGCCCCGTTCGAGGCCAAGACCAAGGCGAAGGCCAATGTCTCGCTCGGCGGGCCGCCGCAATGGCTCGCGCAGGTCGAGGCCAGCCCGAAGAAGCCGCCGGTCGACGTGCTGATCATGACGCCCGACCTCGCGCTGACCGCAGCGAAGGCCGGCCTCGTCGACGACTTCACGGTGGAGAAGCTGCCCAATCTGGCGAAGATCCCGAAGGAGCTGACCGACTCCGTCATGGGCAAGGGCACGCTGTTCGACTACGGCGTCGGCGGCATCACCTTCAACAAGAACCGGGTGAAGAATCCGCCGAAATCCTTCGCCGAATTCGTCGACCGCGTCGCCAAGGGCGAGTTCGTCGCCTCGGTCCCGTCGATCAGCTATGCGGTGACGCCGATCATGCTGATCTGGGCCATGGCCAAGGCCTTCGGCGGCGGCACCGAGAACGTCGACCCGTTCTTCAAGGCCATGGAGAAGATGAAGAAGAACCTCGTCTTCTGGGCCGGCCCGAACGACTTCTTCAACCACCTCTCGTCGGGCGAGGCCGAGCTCGGCATCTATTTCGACGGACGGACCTGGAACCATTATGATTCCGGCGCGACCTGGATCGACTTCATCAACCCGTCGGAGGGCGGCTCGCTCAACGGCGTCGCCGTGCAGAAGCCGGTCAATGCCGATCCGCTGGCCTGGGACTACATCAACGAGGTGCTCGACGCCAAGAACCAGACCCTCTTCGCCGACATCATGAACTACGGCGTGACCAATACCGACGTGGTCTACAGCGACAAGCTCAAGCCGCGCATCACGCCCTGGCAGCAGACCCAGTTCCCGCCCTATGAGGAGATCGCGAAGGTGCGCAACGACTGGGTCAACCGCTGGAACCGCGAGATCGGGCGCTGAACGGCGGGCCGCTGCCGCCTATCCGGATGGCAGCAGCTTCTTCCGGACGAAGGTCGTGACGATGCAAGCTCCCGCGCCAGCACTGGAGGAACGGAAGAGGCCGCGAGGAATGTCGTGGCTGCTGGCGCTGCCGGCCGCGCTCTTCCTCTTCGTCTTCTTCGTGCTGCCCTTGCTCGACAACGGCATGCGCAGCCTGGTCGGCGGCAACGGCCAGCTGACGCTGACGCGCTATTCGGCATTGCTGACCGATAGTTTCTATCTGCGCGTCACGGCGGAGACGATCCTGCTCTCGGCCGGCGTCACGGCGATCTGCATCGTGATCGGCTACCCCGTCGCCTATGTGCTGGTGCGCAAGTCCGGGCGCTGGGCGGGGCTGATCATCTTCCTACTGATCGCGCCGCTGCTGACCTCGATCATCATGCGCACCTTCGGCTGGCAGGTGCTGTTCGCGCGCCGCGGCCTCGTCAACAACCTGCTGCTCGACCAGCTCGGGCTGATCGAGGCACCCTTGCGCCTGACCAACTCGCCGGGCATCGCCATCGCGGCGCTCGTGCACGTGCTCGTGCCCTATATGGTCCTCTCGATCGCGACGGTGCTGCAATCGGTCGACAGGCGGCTGGAGGAATCGGCCAAGATCCTCGGTGCCGGACGGTTTCGCGCCTTTCGCGAGATCACGCTGCCGCTCTCGGTCGAGGGCATCGGCACCGGCGCGATCCTGGTCTTCATGATCGCCAATGGCAGCTTTGTCACGCTGGTCCTGCTCGGCGGCGGCCTGCAGACCCTGCCGCTCCTGATCTACCAGCAGTTCAACACCACCCGCGATTTCGGCATGGCGAGCGCGATGAGCTCGCTTCTGCTCGTGGTGGCGCTGTCCTGCCTCTTCCTGCAATTACGCCTCGTGCGCCGTCGCGGAGCCTGAAGGATGCGCGCGCGCAAGCGGGACTGGATCGATATCGGCCTCGTCGCCTTCACGGTGCTGTTCTTCACCTTCATGCTGGCGCCGATCATCGTGGTCGTCGTCGTCTCCTTCACCTCGGCCGGCTATGTCGCCTTCCCGATTCCCGGCTGGTCGCTGAAGTGGTTCGCCAATATCTTCGCCTATCAGCCTTTCGTCAGCGCGCTGAAGGTCAGCATCGGCGTCGCGATCGCCGCCACGCTGCTCTCCTGCCTGATCGGCGTGCCGGCCTGCCTTTATCTCGCCCGCTCGCGGAGAGCCTGGGCCAGCGCGGTGATGACCTTCCTGCTCTCGCCGCTCTCGATGCCGATGATCGTCATCGGCTTCGCCTCGCTGTTCTTCCTGTCCTGGCTCGGGATCGGGATCTCCTTCACCGCGCTGCTGATCACCCATACGGTCGTCTGCCTGCCCTATGTCATCCGGACCGTCGCGGGCGTCTATGCCGGCCTGCCCTCCGCCTATGAGGAAGCGGCGGCGATCCTCGGCGCCGATCCGGCCCGGGTCTTCTGGCACGTCACGCTGCCACTGATCCGGCCGGGAATCATGGCGGGCGCGCTGTTCTCCTTCCTGACTTCCTTCGACAACCTGCCGATCAGCTATTTCTTCGCCAGCGCCAGCACCGGGACGCTGCCGGTGGTGATGCTGAGCTATCTGGAAAACCAATTCGACCCGACGATCGCGGCACTAAGCTCGCTGCAGCTGCTGATGGCGGTAATCGCCCTGCTGATCGTCGACCGCGTCTACGGCATCGACAAGATGACGGTGGCGGCATAACGCCGGAGATCGCAGCGGCGTGAGCGGCTGGCCCTTTGACGCTCCTTCGTGGCAAGCTTGCGCCTCACGACGACGTCACCAGCCCGGAGAAGGCAGCAACGGCGAGCGGGCTCAGCGCCCAACCCACCACGGACGGGAGGTAGAAACAGCTGATGGCGATCCGCCCGCCGGGCTTCGTCGGATTCGGCCTCCAGAATGCGCGCTGGCCCAGATCCAGAACCAGCCGAAGCGTATCGAGCAAATACATCCACGGGGCCGAAGGCCGGGTAGCTCAAGGCTTCCCAGCTCTGCCGGAAGCAGGATGGTGATGAGCCCGGGGCGGCTATGTTTTCAGCGACGACCGGAAGCTCGGCCTGCCGCTGCTGATCTGGTTCTTCGTCGTCGCGGTCTTCATCGTGCCGCTGATCTGGCGCTTCTGACGGGCGGCAGCTCGCTCACAGCTCCCAGACCGCCATGCGGGCATTCGCCCGCACCCCGCCGAGATGGCGCCGCAGCGCATTCTTGGCGTTCTCAGCATTGCGGTCGAGCAAGGCGGCGACGATGACTTCGTGCTCGCGATGATAGACGGCCCATTTTTCCGGCGAGAAACTGCCCTCCTTGAGGCGTAGCCAGCTGCGGCTCTCGCGCGCGCCGCTGAGGCGCTGCCCGAGCTCGGCGAAGAGGCGGTTGCCCGTCGCATCGAACAGCGCCTGGTGAAAGGCCCTGTCGGCCGCCTCCGCCTCCTGCCAGCGCTCGACCTTGCCGCCCTGCGCGACGATGGCGCTCAGCTCCTCCAGCCGCGCATCCGTGGCGCCGAGCACGACCAGCTCGACCAGCGACGGCTCGATGGCGAGGCGGAACTCCATGAGCTCGGCCGGCGTCGGCAGCATCGGAGCCTCCGGCGCCTCGGCGCGGACGCCGTCGGCCACATAGGTGCCGCGCCCGACCTGGCGGATGATCCGCCCGTCGCGCTCCAAGGTATCGAGGACGACCCGCACGGTCGAGCGCGACAGCCCGGTGATGTCGGCCAGGCTGCGCTCGTTCGGCAGGCGCTGGCCCGCCCGCAACTGGCCACGCTCGAGCGCCGCGAGGCATTGCTGCAGCAGGTCGTCGCGCGAGGACGCGGCGCCGATTGGCCAATCCCTGCCGATTCCATCAGTCATGCTCGCGCCTCCTGTATCCATACCAATCATACCAATTTAGGCGCCGCAAGCCGGAAATTTCTGACTATAAATTCTTCTTTACAGCATTTGATCGCCTGCGTAACCTGATATGGTATGGATTGGTTCATACCAATACGCCTTACACGCAAACCTTGCAAGGCGCGACCGAAGGAGTGCCCCATGACGTCCCCTCGCGACTGGACATCCCGGCCCCATCGCGGCGCCAGCCGCCGCGATCTCCTCAAGCTGTCGACGGCTGCTCTGGCCTCCGTCGCAGCGCCGTCGATCCTGAAGGCGCAGTCCGGCGAGCTCGTCTTCGCGAGCTGGGGCGGCTCCTGGGAGGCGGCGATGCGCGAGGCCTGGTTCAAGCCGTTCACGCAGAAGACCGGCATCGGCATCCGGACCGTCTCGGGCAACGCTTATGGGCGCATCCAGGCGATGGTCGAGGCCGGCAAGACAGAGTGGGACATCGTCGAGGTGCTGCCGGACTTCCAGTGGATCGGCCCCGAGAAGAAGCTGCTGGAGCCGATCGACTTCGGCGTCGTCGACAAGACGCCGATCATGACCGGCAACGATCTGGTGACGCCCTATTCGGTGCCCCAGGTGCTGTTCTCGCGGCTGATCGCCTACAATAAGAAGTTCTCGCCCGGCCCGGCGACCTTCGCGGATGTCTTCGACACCAAGAAATTCCCCGGCAAGCGTGCCTTCTATTCGAAGGCGAACGGCGCCTTCCTGGAGGCCGCCCTGCTCGCCGACGGCGTCGCCCCCTCGGCGCTCTATCCGCTCGACATCGAGCGCGCGCTGAAGAAGCTGTCGACGATCCGCGACGATATCTTGTTCTACGAGACCAATGCCCAGGCCGAGCAGTTCATCACGGACGGCCAGGCCGTGATCGGCCTCGTCCCGGACGGGCGGGCGCTGAGCGCCAAGAAGAACGGCGCACCGATCGAGATCGCCAACAACCTCGCCTTCCTGACCTGGTCGGCGATGGTGGTGCCGAAGGGCGCGCCGCGCGCCAAGCAGGCGATGCAGTTCCTGGCCTTCGCGCTGACGCCAGACGCACAGGCCGCGATCGCCAAGGCCTATACCTACGGCCCCGTCGTCCCCAAGGCCTTCGAAATGATCCCGGCCGAGCGCGCCGCCATCCTCTCCGGCGGCCCGCAGATGAAGGACGCCGTGGTGATGGGCGAGAAATGGTGGGGCGCCAATCTCGCCGCCGCGACCGAAAAAGTGAACGCCTGGAAGCTGTCCTGAGCGGAGCGGGGCGATGGGAGCGGCGATGCCCGCCAGATTGCGCAGCGCCGTCCCGGCGGCCCTGATCCTGCCGGGTTTCCTGCTCGTCGCAGGCCTGTTCGTCTGGCCCGTCGCGCAACTGGTCGCGACCAGCTTCGGCGATCGCGCCGGCGCGCTCGTGCATTATGTGAAGATTTTCACCGAACCGACCTATCTGCGCGTCGTCGGGCGGACGCTGCTGCTGAGCGCGCAGACGGCGATGCTGTGCGTGCTGCTGGGCTATCCGCTGGCCTATCAGCTCAACCGCGCCGGAGGGATCGGCAAGGCGGTGATCCTGGTCTGCATCCTGATCCCGTTCTGGACCAATCTCTTGGTGCGGACCTATGGCTGGATCATCCTGCTCAACCCCCAGGGCGTCATCAACGGGCTCCTGCGCCAACTTGGCCTGATCGAGGGGGCGGTGCCGCTGGTCTACAACACCACCGGCGTCTTGATCGGGATGACGCAGATCATGCTGCCCTACATGGTCCTGCCGCTCGCCGCCGTGATGAGCCGGCTCGACCCGGCGGTGGTGCGGGCGGCGCGCTCGCTCGGCGCCTCGCCCACCCAGGCCTTCCTCAAGGTCTATGTGCCGCTGACGCTGCCCGGCGTGCTCGGCGGCTTCCTGCTCGTCTTCATGCTCAGCCTCGGCTTCTTCGTGGTGCCGGCGATCCTGGGCGGCCCGCGCGACCTGCTGCTCGCGCAATTGATCGAGTTCAACGTCAACCAGACGCTGAACTGGCCTTTCGCCGCCGCGCTCTCGACCGTGCTGCTCGCCGCCACGGTCACGCTCTACTGGATCGGCGACCGCTTCTTCGGCCTCGGCCGCCTCTGGGGTGCGCGATGACCAAGGGTCTCGGCAACGGCATCCTGTCCGGCGCGGCGGGCCTGCTCTGCCTGTTCCTGATCATGCCGACGCTGATCGTCACGCCGATCTCGTTCACGCAGACGGATTTCATCACCTTTCCGCCGCGCGGCTTCTCGGGGCGCTGGTACGAGGCCTTCTTCGAGCGGCCGGAATGGTACGGCTCGCTGATCACGAGCACGATCGTCGCCGTCACCACGACCGTGCTCGCGACCCTGCTGGGGAGCATGATCGCGCTCGGGCTGGTGCGCCTGTCGCGCCGGGCCAACCGGCTCGTCAGCTTCTTCTTCCTGCTGCCGATGATCGTGCCGACGATCATCACCGCCGCCGCGCTCTATTCACCCTTCGCCAAGCTCGGGCTGGTCGCGACGGTGCCCGGCCTCGTGCTGGCGCACACCATCCTGGCGCTGCCCTTCGTCGTCATCAACGTCTCGGCCGTCGCGCAGTCGATGGACTGGCGCATGGTCAACGCCGCGCGCAGCCTCGGCGCCACGCCGCTCGTCGCCTTCCTGCGCGTGACGCTGCCGGTGCTGGCCCCCGGCATCGCGGCTGGCGCCATCTTCGCCTTCCTGACCAGCTTCGACGAGGTCGTCGTCGCCCTCTTCGTCAGCGGCTCGGGCGCGACCACCCTGCCGGTGCAGATGTGGAGCGGCATCCGTTTCGAGATCAGCCCGATCGTCGCAGCCGCCTCCTGCCTGCTGCTGCTGGTCTCCTGCCTGCTGCTCGCCTTGTTCTGGTTCCTCAAGCGGAAATGATCCGATGACTGCAGACGCAACCGCACCGGTCGCAAAGCCGACCGTCCCGGCAGAGGAATTCGCCGAGCGCCGCCGGCGGGCGGCTGCGGCCGCCAGGGCGCGCGGGCTCGCCGGCCTGCTGGTCTGCTCGCGTGGCGGCGGTACGCTCGATCGCTATGCCGACGTGCTCTACCTCACGAATTTCTACACGCATTTCCCCTTCATCCCGGATTTCGAGGGGAACTGGTCGGCACGCGCCCATACCTTCCTGATCCTGCCGGTGGACGAGGTCCCCGAGCTCGTCATCGATGTGCCCGACGACGGGCGCATCCGGCTCGCCGACGGCCGCGTGACCTATTCCGATTTCGTGCTGGACGATGCCGTCAAGGCGCTGAAGACGGCCGGGCTCGGCAGCGCGCGCATCGGCCTCGTCGGCGGAGACGTGCTGACCTTCACCATGCTGAACAAGCTGCGGGTTGCCCTGCCCGAACTCGTGATCGAGCCTGCCGACGACCTGCTGATGAACCTGCGCTCGATCAAGTCGCCGGCCGAGATCGCCCTGCTGCGCCGTGCCTCCGCGATCGGCTCGCGCATGATCGAGGCGATGATGGACGCCGCGGTCACCGGCGCCTCGCATGGCGACGTCGTCGCGGCCGGCCTGAACTATCTCGTTCCCGCCGGCGGCATGCTCTACAACTCCTTCATGGCCTCGGGCCGGGGCGGCGATCCCTCGCGCTTTGCCAAAAGCAACTTCCCGACCTGGGGCTCCGACAAGCGCCTCGCCGACGGCGACTGGATCCGGCTCGGCATCTCGGGGGCGGTCGACGGCTATGTCTTCGACCTCGCGCGCTCCAAGGCCGTCGGCCCGGTCACCAACCGACAGGTCGAGCTGTTCGAATCGGCCATCGCCAGCATCGAGGCGACGCTGGCCGCGATCCGCCCCGGCGCCACCGCGGGCGATCTCGGCGCAGCCGGCCTCGACAAGCAGAAATCCATGGGTTTTGCCGTCGACGGCGTGTTCTCGGCGATGGGCCACGGCATCGGACTGGGCTGGGACGATCCCTGGCTGGCGCGCGGCGTGGCGACGCCGATCGTTCCCAACATGGTGCTCTCGGTCGAGCGCACGATCATGCAGGACGGCTATCTCGGCGACTACGAGGAATCCGTGCTGATCACGCCGGACGGCTATGAGCGCCTGACCGACGCGACGACGCGGTTCTGGTGAGCGGCAGGACTAAGAGCATGACCGGCGCCGCCGTCCAGATCAGCCATCTCAGCAAGCGCTACAGCGATTTCGTCGCGGTCGACGATGTCTCGCTCGACGTCGCGCCGGGCGAGTTCGTCACCCTGCTCGGCCTCAGCGGCTCCGGCAAGACGACGACGCTGATGGCGGTCGCCGGCTTCGTCGAGCTCGATGCCGGGCGCATCGCGATCGACGGCCGCGACATCGCAAATCTGCCGCCGGAAAAACGCGACCTCGGCGTCGTCTTCCAGAACTATGCGCTGTTCCCGCATCTCAACGTCTTCGAGAACGTCGCCTTCCCCCTGCGCATGCGCAAATGGGCGCGGCCGGCGATCGAGAAGGCGATCGGCCGGGTGCTCGAGATCGTCTCGCTCGGCCATCTCGCGACGCGCCGGATCGCCGAGCTGTCGGGCGGGCAGCAGCAGCGCGTCGCGCTCGCCCGGGCCCTCGTCTTCGAGCCGCCGGTGCTGCTGATGGACGAGCCGCTCGGCGCGCTCGACCGGAGCCTGCGCGACCAGCTCCAGACCGAGATCAAGCGCATCCAGCGCGATCTCGGCGTGACGGTGCTCTATGTCACGCATGATCAGGAGGAGGCACTGGCGCTGTCCGACCGGATCGCCGTGATGGCGGAAGGCAAGATCTGCCAGCTCGCGACGCCCGACGAGATCTACGAGAACCCGGCCTCGGCCTTCGTCGCCGGCTTCGTCGGCGAATCGAACTTCATCGACGTGACGATGCGCGGCCAGGACGGCCCGCTCGCCACCGTCGCTCCGGCGGGCATCCCCGGCGCGCTGTTCACCGCGACCACCTCCCCCGGGGCGCCGCCCGCGCAGGCGCAGGCGGTGATGGCGATCCGCCCCGAGGTGCTGCGGCTCGCCGCCTTGCAGGATACGCCGCCCTGCAACGCCATTCCCGGCCGCGTCGCCCTGCGCGAATTCATGGGCGCGACCGTGCGCCTGACCATCGATACCGAGCTCGGCCCGATGATCGTCCGTGACGGACGCGTCAGCGAGGCCGCGCGCTTCAAGACGGGCGACACCGTCCGACTCAGCTGGAACGAGCGGGATGCCCTGCTCTTCCCACCGCGCTGACCAAATCCAACAGCGAGCCCTCTCCATGCCGACGATCATCGACTTCAACGAGGCGAGCGCCGAGCCGCGCGACAGCGCGCCGGCGCCCGAGCGCATCCTGCACGGCCAGCCGAGCTGGCGCAGCTGGCTCTATCTCTCGGAGAACGGCATGACGAGCGGGCGCTGGGAGTCGACCCCCGGCTGCTGGACGATCGCCTATGACAAATGGGAGTTCATGACGATCCTGTCCGGCCGCGGCGTGGTACGCGGCGAGGACGGCTCCCGGACCGAGCTCGTGCCCGGCGCGACGCTCGTGATCAATCCCGGCTTCAAGGGGACATGGGAAGTGCTGGAGCCGATGGCCAAGCACTTCTTCGTGCGCCTGCGCTGACCATGGCCGACGCCGCCGCGACGCTCGCCCAGCCCGACAGCCTGTGGCTGGCCACCGCCTCGGCCGAGCCCTTCGAGGCCCCGCCGCTCGCCGGCGAACGCAGCGTCGAGATCGCGATCGTCGGCGGCGGCTTCACCGGCCTGTCCGCGGCGCTGCATGCGGCCGAGATCGGCGCCTCCGTGGCGCTGCTCGAGGCCGGCCCGATCGGCTATGGCGCGAGCGGCCGCAATGGCGGGCAGGTCAATCCCGGCGTCAAGCTCGACGAAGCCGCGCTGACGGCCCGTTTTGGCGACGCCGGGCGCGGGCTCTACAGGTTCGGGCAGGAGGCGCCCGATTTCCTCGCCGAGCTGGTCGAGCGCCAGGGCCTCTCCTGCCGCTTCGCCCGGCCGGGGCTGCTTCGCCTGGCGCATCATCCGGCCGCCCTCGCCACGGTAAGGCAGGCCGCCGCCGGGCTGCGCAAGGCCGGAATCGCCGCCCTGGATCTCGACGCGGCCGATGTCGAACGGAGCGTCGGCACGACGCGCTATCTCGGCGGCCTCCATGATCCGCGCGGCGCCAGCGTCCAGCCGCTGGACCTGGCCCGGGAGCTGGCCCGTGTGGCCCGTCGCGCCGGCGCGGAGCTGTTTCCGAGCTCGCCGGCCCTGTCGCTGCGACGCGAGGCCGGCCGCTGGCGCATCGCTACGCCCGAGGGCGCGCTGCTCGCGCGCAAGGTCCTCGTCGCGACCAATGCCTATAGCGACACGCTGGTGCCCGGCCTCGCCCGGTCTCTCCTGCCGGTGAACAGCTTCCAGATCGCGACCGCGCCGCTCGGCCCGGAGCATGCCGGCATCCTGCCCGGCGGCGAGACGGTCTATGACAGCCGCCGGCTGGTGCTCTATTTCCGCCGCAGCCCGGACGGACGGCTGATGCTGGGCGGGCGCGCCTCGTTCCTATCGTCGCGCGAGACCGCGCGCGACATCGCCGATTACTCGGTGCTGGAAGAGGTGCTGCACGGCATCTTCCCGGCGCTGCGCGGCGTGCCGATCGCCTATCGCTGGACCGGGCTGGTCGGCATCACCTTCGACTACCTGCCGCATTATCACGCGCTCGACGACGAGCTGCACGTCATGGTCGGCTACAATGGCCGCGGCGTCGCACTGGCGAACCGATGCGGCGCCTGGCTCGGCCGCAAGCTCGCCGGCCAGCCGGAGGCGACCGGCCTGCCGAACACGCCGATCAAGCCCTTCCCCTTCCATTTCGCCCGCAGCGCCGTGCTCGACCTCGGCATGAGATGGAACCGCCTGCTCGACAGGTTCGGGCGCTGATGGCCGCCCAGGTCGGGACACGGGACATTCCGCTCGGACGAACCGATCCGCGGGCGCAGGCCTTCCCGCATTACCGCATGGCGAAGTGGACCGCGAAGCCCGCGATGCCGGTCAGCAGCAGCCCGACGATCAGCACCGCCAAGACCGGAACGCCCAGAAAGCCCTGACGCGCTTCTACCGGCGTTTCCACAGCCGGCTCGGCACTGGAGTGAGGATCCGGATGCATGGGGGTGACGGCATCCCCGCCCGGCGTCTCGTTCTGGTGTTCCGCGCGCGCATTTGCGGCACGAATGTCGGGATCGCTCGGATTCGTCATTCTTGATCTCCGCCTTGGCGCGCTGGTCGCTCTCGCATCAGGAAATGAAAAGGCCCGCGGCCCGTCGAGAGCAGCGGGCCTCCGCCCGAACCTTGGCTGGACAGCGCAGGCTCGAGCGGTCTGGCTCAGGTCCGGCAACCGGACCGGATCACTTGATCACTTGCTCCAGCGGCCTTCGTACTTGAACTCCGGCGCAGCCTTCAGGGCGTCCTTGGTCGTGTCCATGGTCGCCGACCACTTCTTGTCGTTCTCGGAGTAGACGACTTTGACGGCCGCAGGCGTGACGACGACATAGCGCTCGCCGATGCCGAGGAAACCGCCGACGGAGAGGATCAGGCCGGACAGGTTGCCGTTCGAGACGACGAGGTCCTTGATCTCGCCGACGGTCTCCTTCGCATTGTTGTGAACGTTGAGACCGATGAGGTTGCTGCTCAGAACGTCGGTAGGCATCGCCTTGACGTAGACTTCGCGCGTGGCAGTCGTCGCGGTCTGCGCGTGCAGAGCGGTCGCTCCAACGAACGACGTGGCAACGGCAAGAGCGACGATCAATTTGCGCATCATGAATTCTCCAAACTTTTTATCCCAGCCGGGCCATCAACGTGTCCCGCCCGAGCATGTTCCAATCGTTTCGGCAGATATCTTTCAACTGTAGGGCCCGTGTAAGCGCGGCCTGGTCAAAGATCTCTCGTCAGGCCGGACGAAGCAGCAACGACCGAAAGCGAGAGGAAGACCGATGATGACCAACACCCACAGCAACGCCCTCGACACCGCCCGCGACACCCGCGTCGCCCTGACCGATGCCGAGTTCGACGGCGTGTCCGGCGCCGGCCTCGGCCAGACGATTTTCGGCATCGCCCTGACGACCGCGGGTGTCCCGACCACCGTGGCGGGCGTCGCCGGCCGCGCCACCAACATGATCGTCGACGGCATCGCCATATCGAGGCTGCCTGAGCCCCCCGAAGCGCAAAAAGCCCGGCCCCGCCGAAGCGAGACCGGGCGAGATTGCGCCAAAAGCAGCGGTCGCGTGGTTACGGATCGATGTGCTCCGGCATCGCCTTGAGCTGATCCTTCGTCCAGCTCGTGACCGCATGGACGTCGCCGTCCTCGTCCCGCATGAATTCGAGTTCGCTCAGCGGCACTGCCACGGGCTTGGCGCCGATGCCGAGGAAGCCGCCGACATCGATGACCGCCTGAGCGCTCAGCCCGCTGCCATGAACATGCGAGACGGAGCCGATCTTGTCGTCCCCGGGTCCGTAGATGGTGGCGCCGTCAAGAGCGACGGCGGTAAGGTCGGTCTCGGCAAGACGGGCGTGCTTCGCGTGATCCATGGCTCTCTCCTCGTTCTGATGTCGGATGAACGAGCTGCGAGACCGTGGGTTCCGCGCCCGGAGAACAATGGAAAAACCCGCGCGTGCCGGCTGCAAACCACCGCCGTCATTTGCCGGTCGGCCGCCGTCGATCAAGAGGATGGAAGCGGAACAGCGCGCAACCAGCCGCAGACAAGCAAGTGCGGAGTCCTCGCAGGCGCCTGAAGGGAAGAATGGTGCCCAGGGCTGGAATCGAACCAGCGACACTGCGATTTTCAGTCGCATGCTCTACCAACTGAGCTACCTGGGCATCCCGCGAAGCGCGCTGCGCCTCGGTTGGTGCGAGGCGATATAGAGGGCCGGGCGCGGGCTGTCCAGCCGACAAACGATCCTGCCGGTGGGAAAATTTCGTTCGGGCCAGCCAAGGCCCGAGAAGCGCGGCCGACATGGCCCTTTGCCATGCTGCGGTGAACGCAGCACCGGCCCCACAGACCGCGAGAGCAGCCCGTAGCGCCGGTGTCAAACAATCCTGGAACCAAAGCGCCGCGGCCGTGTTGATGCGGCGGCGCTGGTCGCGGCGCCGTGCCTACCGCCGATCTCGAGCAAACCGCGGATGTACCGGCAGTTCGATCGTGCGGGAGGCGGAATTCGGGCGTTGCCGCCCACCGAGTAGTCCTGGCCGCTCGCATGCGAGGGCCAGCGAATGGCCCGGCGTCTTTCCCGCGAGGGAAACGCCGGGCCTTTCCATTAATTGCCTTCGTCGCGCCGCATTGGCGCTTCCTCGGTCTCCTCCAGCGGCTCGCCCGGAATCACGTAGCTGCCCTTGAGCCAGCGGCCGAGGTCGATGTCGGCGCAGCGGGACGAGCAGAACGGCTTGAAACGCTGCACGGCCGGCTTGCCGCAGATAGGACAGGGCCGCGAAGGCGGGGCAGGATTCTCGGGTTGCTCAGGCGCCATATTGCAAGGTCACTCCGCCATCGACAGGAAGCTCGATGCCGGTGACATAGCGCGCCTCGTCGCTCGCAAGGAAGAGCGCCGCCCAGGCGACGTCCCAAGCCTCGCCCATATGGCCCATCGGCACCTGCGAGTCGCGCTTGGCCCACATCGCCGCGACGTCGCCCTTGCCATAGGTCTGGGCGAGCCCGGCCGAATGCTCGACCATCGGCGTCTTCATCAGCCCGGGCAGCACGGCGTTCACGCGGATCTTCTCCGGGGCGTATTGCGCCGCCGTGGTGCGGGTGAGCTGGTTCATCGCCGCCTTGCTGGCGCCATAGCTTGCATAGGGCACGCCGGTGTGACGGATCGAGGCGATCGAGGAGATGTTGATGATCGAGCCGCCCTGCCCGCTCTGCGCGAACTGGCGCTGCATCACCGGGATGACGTGTTTCATCGCCAGGAAGCAGCCGGTCAGGTTGACCCTGAAGACGCGCTCCCAGGTCTCGAGCGGCAGGTCGACGACGCTGCCGACCTCGGCGATGCCGACATTGTTGTCGAGCACGTCGATGCGGCCATAGCGGCCTAGTGTCGCTTCGACGAGCGCGCGCAGGTCGTCCTCGCTGGTGACGTCGGTGCGGATCGCGAAGGCCTCGCCGCCCTCGCCCGCGATGATGCTCGCGGTCTCCTGCGCGGCCTCGAGATTGCGGTCGGCGCAGACGACTTTGGCGCCTTCGCGGGCGAACACCGTCGCGGTCGCCTTGCCATTGCCCCAGCCCGGGCCGATCGAGCCCGCGCCCGCGACGATCGCGACCTTGCCTTCCAGACGTCCCGCCATTCCGATGTTCCCTGCCCTGCGCGCCATCTGATGCCGGCGCCTTCGTGATGGCGCCAGCATCGGCACTCGCGGTGCCTTGGGCAAGCGCATGGCATGCAAGCCGGCATGCGCGGCCGGGCCCGGCTTTCTCAGGCGAGCTGAGCGGCAGCGAGAGCAATCGCGGTGGTGAGGCCGACGACCAGCGCGAACCAGGGCCAGAGCGCACGCAGCGCCTGCCCGGTCTCGGCCGTGGTCGCCTTGATCAGGACCTGGCCCATCGTGATACGGACCGGGCTCACCGCGGTGAGCAGGCTGCCGGCGACGACCGCGGCGGCGATCACCAGAAGCCTCGCCTCGCCAGCCGGGACCAGCGCGGTGGCGAGCGGCATCGAGACGGCGCCCGCGCCGGTGTTGGAGCCGGTGAGATAGCCGCCGAGCGCGCCGGCGACCGGGACGATGCCGGCAGACCAGGAGCCGAGCACGCCGCTGACCGCGAGGCCGATTCCGCCGGCAAGGCCGGAGCCGACCATGATCCAGGCCATGCCGACGAGCAGGAAGGTCAGCAGCGCGGCGCGGCCAGCGCGCTGCAGCGTCAGCGTCATCAGGGCCGTCGCCTGCTTTACCCCGCCACGGCGGATCGCGACCACGAGCGCGATGATGATGAGCGGCAGCGCCGGCGAGAGCAGCGGCGCGAAGGCTGAAGTCTCGGCGAAGGGCTTGAAGGACGGGATTTCCAGCCGGTCATGGATCACCGGCACCAGCCGCATCAGCGCCAGCGCGACGACGAGGGCGATATAAGGCGCAAGGCGCGCCAGCAGCGCCCGGTCGAGCCCGGCAAAGCCCTTCACCCGCAGGAAGCGCAGCAGCATCACCGGGGCCAGCGCCGCGATCGCGGCAAGTTCCAGCGGCAGAGTGAGATTTGCTGCGACGAGCAGGGCCATCAGCAGCGCGATCAGGCCGGCCCATTCGATGCGATCGGCGAGTGCGGGCGGCAGCCCCGCCTGCCGCGACAAGCGCCAGAACAGCGGCAGCAGCACTGCGCCGAGCAGCGCCGTCACGATCGCGATCCGCCAGATCAGCGCCGTCAGCGAGACGCCGGCAATGTCGGCGCTGATCCTGGTGCCGATGCCGAGCGCGCCCCAGGGCACCAGGATCTGGCTGAAGGTGGCCAGCGCCAGCGCCGGCGCCCTGTCGACGCCGAGGCTGCGCGCGCCGGAGACGGCGACGACATAGCCGACACCGAAGCCGGTCGAAGTTTCCAGGAAGGGCCCGCGCAGCAGGCAGGCCTCGGCGAGCGAGCCGTGCTCGGGCCGGGCGGGGTCAGCCTCGCTGCTGGGCTTTTCCAGGCTGAGCGAGAAGGCGAGCCCGGCGACGATGACCAGCGTCGCCGGCAGGCCGATCCAGGCGCCGGCGGCGAAATGCCGGATGATCGCAGCCGCATCCGGATGCGCCGGGCCGGCGAGGTAAGCGACGAGCGCGGCGCAGATTGTGCCGAGCGTTCCGGCGGTCAGCGCCGAGCGTCCCGACAGGATCAGCCCAAGGAACAGGATCAGCGGCGAGAGCCAGATCAGGATCATGATCATGATCGCGGCGCGATCTTCGCCCGCTCAGCCAATGTTCAGCCAGCCCAGGCGGACAGGAAAACCCTCGCCGCCGAGCAGGTTGACGGTCTCGTAGAGCGGCAAGCCGACCACGCCGGTATAGGAGCCGACGAGCTTGACCACGAAGGAGCCGGCAATGCCCTGAATGGCATAGGCACCGGCCTTGCCGCGCCATTCGCCCGAGGCGAGGTAGTTTTCGAGATCCTCGCTCGACAGCCGCTTGAAACGCAGGCGCGTCTCGACGATCCGTTCGCGGATGCCGCCCGAGGGCGTCGCCAGCGCGACGCCGGTATAGACCCGGTGCGCCCGGCCGGAGAGCAGGCGCAGGCAGGCGGCGGCCTCGTCGACGATCTCAGCCTTGGGCAGGATGCGCCGGCCGACCGCGACCACGGTGTCGGCAGCGAGGATATAGGCGCCTTCGAGGTCCGGGCGCCCCTTGAGCCCCGCGAGCCCGGCCTCGGCCTTGGCGCGGGCAAGCCGGCGGGCGAGATCGCGTGGGCGCTCGCTCTTGAGCGGGCTCTCGTCGAGATCGGACGGCAGCAGCGCATCGGGCTTGAGACCGGCCTGTTCGAGCAGGGCAAGGCGGCGCGGCGAGGCCGAGGCCAGGACCAGCTTGGGCCGCCAGCCGGGCGGCTTCTGGGAGCTGAAGAGATTCAAGACGTTTCGGCTCGCTGCGCGTCGAGGACGGATTTCCTGCAAGGCTTTAGAGCATGTTCCGCCGAACTGGGAACCACTTTCGCGATCACGGCGTGGTCACATACGAGCCGTTCCGTCGCGCGTGGCTCCCCACATCTCTTGTGCAAGGCCCAGAATTTGGGCACGGCCATGCATTGTCCCGGATTGCACTAAGCTGTTTAGCTTGCCACATCGGACAGGCGGGCGTGGCGGCGACCCGCGAGGCTCGGCCCAAGCGGCCCCCTTCTCGTCACCGGAGAGCTTTCGCCATGGCGTCACGAACTGGATCTGCCTCGACCGTCGCGCTGGCGGCGGACGCGCAAAGCGTCCTCGCGGAGATGGTCGCGATGCAGGTCGATGCCGGTCTCACCATCGCGATGCGCCTCCCGATCCTGGCCAAGGGCGCGCTCGGCGACGCCAGGGGCCAGCGCGAGGCCAGCAAGGCCGTGATCGAGAAGGCGGCCGCGATGGCGGAGAGCAGTTTCGCCCTCGGCCATGCCGCGACATTGTTCTGGTGGAGCATGGCGTTCAACCCGCTGACACCGAACGGGCTCGGCGAAGCGACGGCCAAGGCGGTCCACAGCTCCTTGGAGCCGTTCTCGCGGCGCACCCGCGCCAATGCCAGCCGGCTGGCGAAGCGACGTTAAGCCTTAGGCTCGGAGCCCGTCTCGAGCACCGGCTCGGCGACCGTCGGCAGCGCTGCCGTGGCGTCGTACTCGCGCTCCAGCTTGCGATAACGTGCCACGCTGACCGGGATCAGCGCGAGGTAAGCCGCGACGACCAGCGCCAGCATCTCGAACGGATAGGCGAAGAGCAGGCCGGCGATGACGACGACCGCGACAAAGATCGGCAGCACCTGGTCGCGCGGAACGCGGGTGCCGAGCGTCTTGCCGGCATAGCAGGGGATGCGCGAGATCGTCAGGAAGGCGATGAACAGGATGTAGAGCCCGACGAAGGGCGCGCCATACTCCCTCACCGGCATGCCGACGAACTCCAGGTAGAACGGCAGCATCGCGGTGATCGCGCCAGCCGGGGCAGGCATGCCGACGAAGAAGTTCTTCTGCCATTCCGGCCGGTTCGGATCGTCGATCATCACGTTGAAGCGCGCCAGCCTCAGCGCCATGGCGCAGGCCAGCGTCAGCACGATGATCCAGCCGAAGGAGCGCAGATCGTGCAGGACGAAGGTCCAGAGCACGAACCCGGTGGCGACGCCGAAGCAGACGAAATCCGAGAGCGAATCGAGCTCGGCACCGAAGCGCGAGGTGCCCTTGAGCAGGCGCGCGAGGCGCCCGTCGATGCCGTCGAGCAGGGCCGCGACGAGGATGCAGATCGTCGCCGATTCGAATTTGCCGTCGACCGCGAGCCGCATCGCGGTCAGGCCGAGGCAAAGAGCGATCAGGGTTACGACATTAGGGGCGATCAGCCGGAACGGGATCGCCTTGAAGCGGGTGCGCTTCGATTCGACGCGCTCGGGTTCGAAAGGCGGAAAGAGGTCGCTCATATCAGCCGAATACGCGGTTTTCAGGCGAGAGGCTAGCGTGGGAGCGACCTTTGGCGTCATGCTCGGGCTCGACCCGAGCATCTCAGGACCAGAGGGCGACATCGCCTTCTCGTCACGAGATTCTCGGGTCTGCGCTTCGCTCCACCCGAGAATGACGTTCCTGGCTCAAATCCCCCGGAACACCCGGCCCGTGTCGTTCCCCGAGAAGTCCGCGAGCACGGTCTCGCCGGCGATCGCAGTCTGGCCCTCGCCGACCAGCGGGACAACGCCCTGCGGCAGGTAGACGTCGACGCGCGAGCCGAAGCGGATCAGGCCGAAGCGCTCGCCCTGGCCGAGCTGCTCCCCGTCCTTGACGAAGGGCACGATACGGCGCGCGATCAGCCCGGCGATCTGGACGACGGCGATCGTGCCGGCCGGCGTCTCGATCGCCAGCGCGTTGCGCTCATTGTCCTCGCTCGCCTTGTCGAGCTCGGCATTGAGAAAGAGGCCCGGCGTATAGGCCATCTTCAGGAGCCGGCCGGCGACGGGGCTGCGGTTCACATGGCAGTCGAAGACGTTCATGAACACCGAGATGCGCGTCATCGGTTCGGCCGGCAGCTCCAGCTCCGGCGGCGGCACGGCGGTGGCGATCTGGCTGATGCGGCCGTCGGCCGGCGAGATCACCAGCCCCTCGCGCTGCGGCACGATGCGGACGGGATCGCGGAAGAAATAGCAGATCCACAGCGTGATCAGCGTCCCAATCCAGCCGAAGGGCCCCCAGAGCTGGCCGAGAACGAGGGTCGCGACCACGCCGATGGCGATGAAGACATAGCCTTCCTTGTGAATCGGCACGATCGTCCGGCGGACGGAGTCGACGAGAGACATGGGCGTAAAGTCCTGTTGCTCTTGTTGGCGCGGCGCGCGCATATGGCAGCGCCTTCGCGGCGGGGTTGAGGCCGCAAGACGGCGTAGCTGTTTAGGCTTTTGCGGGCTTTTGCGAAAGAGGCGCGAGGATGGCGCGACAATCAATCCCTAGCCCACCGCCTGCGCCGCCGCCCTCCCCGCCACGCGTCCCGAGAAGATGCAGCCGCCGAGGAAGGTGCCCTCCAGCGCGCGATAGCCATGCACGCCGCCGCCGCCGAAGCCGGCCGCTTCGCCGACCGCATAGAGTCCGGGCACCGCCTCACCATCCTGCCCCAGCACGCGCGCCGAGAGATCGGTCATCAGCCCGCCGAGCGATTTGCGTGTGAGGATGTTGAGGCGGACCGCGACCAGCGGGCCATGGGCCGGATCGAGGATGCGATGCGGTTTGGCCGTGCGGATCAGGCGGTCGCCGAGATAGGCACGGGCGCCGCGCAGCGCGGTGACCTGCAAGTCCTTGCCATAGGGGTTCTGCGCATCGCGGTCGCGCGCTTCGATCTGCGCGCGCAGATGCGCCTCGTCGATCAGCCCGGCGCCGCCCAGTTCGTTCATCCTGGAGACCAAGCGCGAAAAATCGGTCTCGACGATGAAATCCTCGCCCTTGTCGAGGAAGGCCTGGACCGGCGCCGGCATGCCGGCCCGGGCGCGCTGGATGACCTGGCGCCAGCTCTTGCCGGTGAGGTCGGGATTCTGCTCGGAGCCGGAGAGCGCGAACTCCTTGGCGACGATGCTGCGGCTGGTGACGAACCAGGAATGGTCGAAGCCGGTCTTGCGCAGATGCTCCAGCGTGCCAAGCGTGTCGAAACCGGGAAAGAGCGGCACCGGCAGGCGATTGCCGCGCGCATCGAACCAGAGCGAGGACGGGCCGGGCAGGATGCGGATCGCATGGGCCGGCCAGATCGGCGCCCAGTTGGCGATGCCCTCGACATAGTGCCACATCCTGTCGCCATTGATCAGCCGGCCCCCCGCCGCCTCGGCGACGGCGAGCATGGCGCCGTCGACATGGGCCGGCACGCCGCAGAGCATGTGCCCGGGCGGCTCGCCGAGGCGCTGCGGCCAGTTGCGGCGGACGAGCTCGTGATTGCCGCCGATGCCGCCGGAAGCGACGATCACGGCCTGGGCCTTGATCGCGAAACTGCCCGTCACAGTGCGCGAGCTCGCCTGTCCGCGCTCGACCGGACTCTCGTCCAGCACCTCGCCCTCGATGCCGTCGATGGCGCCGCCGCTGCGGGTCAGGGAGGTAACGCGGTGGCGGAAGCGCAGCTCGACCAGCCCCTTCTTCTGCGCCTCGGCGACGCGGCGCAGGAAGGGTTCGAGCACGCCGGGGCCCGTGCCCCAGGTGACATGGAAGCGCGGCACCGAATTGCCATGACCGGTGGCGAGATAGCCGCCGCGCTCGGCCCAGCCGACGACCGGGAACCAGCGCATGCCCTGCTGGTGCAGCCAGCTGCGCTTCTCGCCCGCGGCGAAATCGAGATAGGCCTCGGCCCAGGCCTTGGGCCAATGATCCTCATCCCGGTCGAAGCCGGCCGAGCCGAACCAGTCCTGCCGGGCGAGAGCGAGCGAATCCCTGATGCGCAACCGGCGCTGCTCGGGCGAATCGATCAGGAAGAGCCCGCCAAAAGACCAATGCGCCTGGCCGCCGAGCGAAGCGCGCGGCTCCTGTTCGACGATGATCACCTTGCGGCCGGCATCGGCCAGCTCGGCCGCCGCGACGAGGCCGGCAAGGCCGGCTCCGACGACGACCACATCCGCATCGAGCGCCATACACCCTCCCGGCCGCCGGATTCCCGTTGCGGTTGAGCTTGCCGAGAAATCTCCGGACCGCAAGGGCGCGATCCGGAACCGGGGGCAGGACCGACACGTTGCGCGAAGCAGCAGGGAAGCGCGCAAGGAGGCGACGATGGCCAAGGCTGCGGTGAAGCGGAAGGACGAAAAGGCGCCCAAAACGGTGAAGGCGGCAGCCAAGCAGCAGCGGCGGATCCAGAAGGAGGTCGCCCGCGCCGAGGCCCGGCCTATGAAGCCGAAGGATGGCGCGGTGCAGGCCGGCGCGAGGCTCTATCCCGTGCCGCCCTTCAAGCCCCAGCACCAGGCCAAACCCGGCTCGGAAGCGGCGCTCGATCCGGCGCCGATGTATGATGCGCCCTATTACAAAGGTTCAGGCAAGCTGGAGGGCAAGGTCGCGCTGATCAGTGGCGGTGATTCCGGCATCGGGCGGGCCGTCGCGGTGCTGTTCGCGCGCGAGGGCGCCGATGTCGCGATCCTGCATCTCGGCGAGAACGTGGATGCGAAGGACACTCTGGCCGCGATCGAGAAGGAAGGGCGCAAAGGCATCGCCATCTCCGGCGACGTGCGTGACGCGACCTTCTGCCGGAACGCCGTGGCGAAGACGGTGAAGGCGCTCGGCGGGCTCGACATCCTCGTCAATAACGCCGCCTTCCAGGTGCATTCGCCGCGCTTCGAGGATCTGAGCGAGGAGCATTTCGACACGACGATCCGCACCAATCTGCATGGCTATTTCCACCTGACGCAGGCGGCATTGCCGCATCTCGGCACGGGCTGCGCCATCGTCAATACCGGCTCGGTCGTCGGGCTGGAGGGCAGCAAGGAGCTGATCGACTACGCCACGACCAAGGGCGGCATCCACTCCTTCACCCGCTCGCTGGCGGCGCATCTGCTGCCGCGCGGGATCAGGGTCAACGCCGTCGCACCGGGCCCGGTCTGGACACCGCTCAATCCGTCCGACCGGCCGGCGGAGGCGGTGGCGAAATTCGGCTCCCAAGTGCCGATGAAGCGGCCGGCGCAGCCGGAGGAGATCGCCCCGGCCTATGTCTTCCTAGCCTCGCCGCACTGCTCCAGCTACATCACCGGCGAAATCCTGCCGATCATCGGCGGGCACGGCTAGCTCATTGGGCAGATTAAAGATTTGCCGCAAAATGGTCATGAAAGACCTCGGAACGCATCGTCGCCGCAGCGGTTGAATCCTCAGGACGCATCATCAACCCCTGGAGGATGAGGATGAAACCACTGAAGATTGGATTGGTCGCCGGTGCGCTCGCGCTGTCTTCGGTCGCGGCTCTGGCGCAAGGCGTGGACCTGCGACCGGAGAACAGCATTCCGAAATATGAGCGCGGGCCGACCAGCAACGACAATGCGCCCTATCGCGGCGGCACCTACAAGCCGGACGACTACCGCCGAGGCTATGACCGCGGCGGTTATGACGGGGCGCGCTATGATGCCGTCTCGCAGCGCGAGGCCATCAGGATCGCCCGCCGCAACGGCGTTGCCGAGGTGGACCAGGCGCGCTGGAGCGGGAATGTCTGGGTGATCGACGGCAGCGACAGGCGCGGCGACGAGGTGCGTGTCGAGATCAACTGGCGCGGCGAGATCGTCGACGTCGATCGCAACTGAAGCGCAACCGGAACAGCAACATGGTGAGAACTGGGCGGCCTTCGGCCGCCCTTTTTTATGCTGTTCTCGCCATCGTGACGCCGGCGCCGAAACGCCGCGCCGCGAGCAGGGTCAGGATGAGGAAGACGATCAGGACCAGCGTCTGGACGATCGCGAAGGGCGGCTCGCTCTGAGTCGGAGCCATATCGTGCAGGACGTTTACCTTGAGGAAGAGCTGGGCGATCAGCACGAAGATCAGCAGATAGAACGAGAGCACCGCGGTGATCGCGTAGATCCGCCGCCAGACATCGCGCAAGGCGAAGGCGTAGAGGGCCAGCCCCGCCAGCACGATCAGCAGCAGCGAGACCGCGCCGACGATATGCGAGGGCAGCACCCTGTCGAAGGGAAAGGCGTAACCGGTGGCACTGGCGGCGAAGGCGGTCGAGAGATAGACGCCGTTCCAGCGCGGGCTGAGATGCCCTTTCAGCAAGGCGGCGGTCATCGGAAAGCCGGCGACGATCGCGATCAGGCAGAGCCAGGTATGGAAGCCCACCAGCGTGGTTGGATCGAGCACGAACATGGCAAAGCCCCCCGCTTCAACCGCAGCGAGCCCACAGCCGGGCTCTGCAAGCCATACTGCCAATCGCGGGGCGTGCTGGCGAGAGGCTTACGGAAAAGTTCTCAACTGAATGGCTCCGCAGCCGCAGGAGGCGCACTGGAGCGCTGCTGGCGGGCCGTGGCGAAGTAAGAGCCGGCGAGGATCAGCAGGAACCCGACCAATAGCGCGATGGAAAGTGGCTCGCCGAGCACAAGCACTCCGAGCAGCACCGCCACCGCGGGATTGAGATAGGCGATCACGGTCGCTCGCGCCGCGCCGACCTCGGCGATGAGCGCAAACAGCAGCTGGAAGGCCAGCGCCGTGCAGAAGACGGCCAGGGCGATCACCGCGAGGCTGGCATCGAGCGTCACCCGGGCAGGCCAATGCGCCGGGACGAAAGGCAGGTAGAGTATGGCGGCGGCGATCAGCGACGCGACGACCACCGCGCTCGCCTCGGCGTCGGCAAGCTTGCGCGCCACGATGATCGGGCCGACGGCATAGCCGAGCGCGCTCAGCCCCAACGCCAGCGCAGGCCAGAACTCGACCGGCTGCTCATCGAAGCCGAGCAGCGCGACGACGCCGGCAAGGCCGAGGCCGAGCCCGACGAGCCGCCCGGTCCCGAGCCGCTCCTGCGACAGCACGACGCCCAGGATCGCGGCGATGATCGGCGTCAGCGCGATGATCAGGCCGGCGAGCGAGCTCGTCACGCGCGTCTCGGCGAAGCCGATCAGGAACCAGGGGCCGCTGATCTCGACGAGCGTGTAGAGGACGAGCCAGACGGGTCGGCGAAAGCCCGCCATGAGGCCCTTGCCTCGCAAGACGAAAGGCGCCAGCACCAGCGCACCGATAGCCGCGCGGCCAAGGGCGACAATGACCGGATGATAGTCGGCGACGGCGACCCGGATCAGCAGATAGGGCACGCCCCAGATCACGCCGAGGGCGAGGAACAGCAGCCAGGCCTTCCGACTCATGCCCGCGCGCCTTTCCGGAACAGGGCGGTCAGCCAGCGGCCATCGCGGCCCGCGAACGAATGCGACCAGTGCAAGTCGAGACCGTGTCCGGCCAGAATCGCGACGATCTCCGAGCGCGGCCACAGGGCGACGTAGTACGCGTCGCCCTTCGCGCCGATTTCGGCGGTCTCGCCCTGCCCCTCGCGGAGCGCGAGCAGGAAGACGCCGCCATCGCGGATCGCCGCCGCGATCCCGGCGAAGACGGAAGGCAGGGCTTCGCGCTCGACATGCTGGAGCACATGCAGCGCCACGATCCCATCATAGGGACCGCCAAGCGCATCACTGATCACGTCGAGGCGCTCGGCCTGGCGGCCGCGCGAGGCCTGGAACTGCACGAAGGACTGAGCTCCGTCGGTGCGCCTGACGACGAGCCCCCTTTCCTCCAGCCAGTCGGCATCCCAGCCTGGGCCGGAGCCGATTTCGAGCAGGCGGCTGCCCGGCGGCACGAGCTTCAGCAGTTCGACCAGTGCCGGCTGGTCATCCGCCTCCGGCTTGGGTGCCGTCGTTTCCGCGTAGTCGTCGGCGCAGCCCTCATAACCGGCGAGGGTCGAGGTGTTGGAGGCCGAGCGGCCCGCCTCCCTATCCCGATCGGGCGTGTCCAACGCAGTCATGCCCCACTCCCGTTGCCGTTGTGCTCCAGCGGAATCCAGATCTGCAGACCGCCAAGCCCGGTGCCTGGATCGAAAGCATCGTTGTGGAATTCGAGCACGGGGCCATTCGCCGCGTTGAGGCCAGCGGCAGGCAGCGCCTCGTTCCAGATCGCCGTGTAGGTATCGAAAATCGTCGAGATATGGTCGCGATGATCGAAGACCGCGTAAGTCCTCGATTCGGTTTCCAGGTAGGCCAGCGGCTTTCGCGGCGGAGCGGCTGAGCTCACCTCGGTGGCGCACATATATTCGAAGCAGCCATCCTCATCGGGCGCGCGGCAGACGCCGATCGGTATGCCCGGCGCCTTGTCGGCGATGTCGGCATAGTGGTCGCACATGAAGGCCTGCCACTGCGCCGGTATCCCGATCGCTGATTCGTAGGAGCAAGGCGCGGACAGGCCAACGAGGCGCAGGCGGCGCAGCTCCCGCACGGTCGGGACCGGCGACCGTGCGCGTCCGTTCGTCAATCGCAGCGGCGCGACGAGGCCGAGCCTATCGGTGCTGCCGCTGTTGCGGACCTCCTCCGGCGTGGTGCCGAACTGATCGCGGAAGGCGCGGGTGAAGGCCTCGTGCGAGCCGTAGCCGAATTCGAGCGCGACCGAGAGGATGTCGGGAGCACCTGCGGCAAGGCGCTTGGCAGCTTCGCTCAACCGCCGTGCCCTGAGATAGGCCATGACCGGCCAGCCGCTCGCGGTTCCGAAGGCATTGGCGAGATGCGAGCGCGAGACGTTGCAGGCCGCCGCGATCGAGCTCAGCGTCAGTTCCCGGCCGGAATTGCGCTCCATCACCCAAAGTGCCTTGTCGGCAAGCGACATGCTCCGGCTCCTCCCGCGAGAGCCCCGTGCATATCATTCGCTCAAACCGGTCGCTTGATCGATCGTCCACAACCGACAGCTGGGACAGCGACCGCGCGCCCTCTTTTCTTGCCGCAATTCAGCACCCAGCTGAAGACGGGGCATCGCGCAGCCAAAGGACCGTCATGAACATCGCCCTAGATCATGCCGAGCTCGCAACCGAAGGCCTCGCCGAGACGCGCCAATCGCCCTTGAGGCTGTTCGCCGCGATTCTGCGCAACCCGCTAACGGCATTACCGCCCGAGATCTTCCGGGAGCGTCTCGTACTGTCCAGCGTTGCCGGCCGGCAGAGCCTCTACGTCTGCGACCCGCCGCTGATCCAGGAGGCGCTCGTCAAGAACGCCGCCTGCCTCGACAAGGGCGAGATTGCCCGCAAGGTGCTGGGGCCGGCGCTCGGCGACGGCCTGCTGACGGCGGAAGGAACGCATTGGCGCTGGCAGCGGCAGTCGGTCGCCACCGGCTTCCAGCATGAAAAGCTTCTGGGCTTCCTGCCGGCGATGATCAAGGCAGCCGAAGCCACCTGCGCACGCTGGCGCATGACGAGCAAGCCGCTCGACATCGGCCATGAAATGATGCGGACCACCTTCGAGATCATCGTCGAGACGATGCTGTCGGGGCATGCCGGCCTCGATGTCGGCAAGGTCGAGCGCGCCATCTCCGACTATCTGGAGCCGACAAGTTTCGTCTTCGCCTACAGCGTTTTCGGCCTGCCGAACTGGGTTCCCTATCCGGGCCGCGCCCGAGCTCGGGCCGCCATCGCCTATCTGCGCGAAAGCATCGGGGAGCTCGTCGCCGTACGGCGTGCAGCGGACACCCGCCACGGCGACCTTCTCGACATGCTGCTCGAGGCGAGGGATCCCGAGACCGGCCGCGCCATGCAGGACTCCGAGATCGTCGACAACCTGCTCACCTTCATCACCGCCGGCCACGAGACGACGGCGCTCGGCCTCGCCTGGACGCTGCACCTGCTCAGCGCGCATCGCGAGATCGAGCAGCAGGTGCGGGACGAAATCGCGGCGGTAACGCAAGGCGGGCCGCTGGCGCCCTCGCATGTCGCGCAGTTCAGCTTCACAAAAGCCGTCTTCCAGGAAGCGATGCGTCTCTATCCGCCGGCGCCGGTGATCACCCGGCAGGTCGTGAAGCCCTTCCGTCTCGGCGGGCTCTCGCTTGGCGAAGGCACGGTTCTGTATGTCCCGATCCAGGCCGTCCATCGGCACCAACGGCTGTGGGATGAGCCGGAGCGGTTCGATCCCCGCCGCTTCCTGCCCGAGGCCGCCCGTACGCGGCATCGCTACGCCTATCTGCCCTTCGGCGCCGGGCCGCGCATCTGCATCGGCAGCGCCTTCGCCACGATGGAAGCTGTCGCGATCCTGGCCGTTTTACTGCCGGCGCTGAAGCTCTCGCCGACATCCGACGCCGCGCCCGAGCCCTCACTCAAGATCACGCTGAGGCCGCGCCGTCCGATGCTGATGATGGCAGAGCAGCTCAAAGCCACATGAGCGCCGGGGCGATCACGGCGTCAGGCTGACCCTGACGCTCTCGCCCTCTTCCTGCGTCGCCCGCTGCAGCGTCGCCTTGGCCTCGTCGACCTGGCGCTGGCGGTTCCATAGCGCGGCGTAGACGCCGTCGGCCGCCAGCAATTCACGGTGATGGCCGCGCTCGACGATTCTGCCCTTGTCGAGCACGATGATCTCGTCGGCATTGACGACGGTCGAGAGGCGGTGGGCGATCACCAGCGTGGTGCGGCCCTCGCTGACCCGGTCGAGGGCGTCCTGGATCTCCTTCTCGGTGAAGGAGTCGAGCGCCGAGGTAGCTTCATCCAGCACCAGCACCGGCGGGCCCTTCAGGATGGTGCGGGCGATGGCGACGCGCTGCTTCTCGCCGCCGGAGAGCTTGAGGCCGCGCTCGCCGACCGATGTCTGGTAGCCGTCCGGCAGCGACTTGATGAAGCGGTCGATCTGGGCAAGGCGCGCTGCGTCCTCGATCTCGCTTTGCGTCGCCTCGGGGCGGCCATAGCGCAGATTGTACTCGATGGTGTCGTTGAACAGCACCGTGTCCTGCGGGACCATGCCGATCGCCGAGCGCAGGCTGACCTGCTGCACCGCGGCGATATCCTGGCCATCGATCAGGATGCGCCCGGCTTGCGGCTCGTAGAAGCGGAAGAGCAGGCGCGAGATCGTCGACTTGCCGGCGCCGGACGGGCCGACGATCGCGATGGTCTTGCCGGCCGGCACCTCGAAGGAGATGCCGCGCAGGATCGGCCGCTCCGGCACATAGGCGAAGTGGACATCCTCGAAGGTCACGGTGCCGGCGCGGACATCGAGCGGGGGGGCGCCCGGCTTGTCCTGGATCTCCGGATCGCGGCCGATCAGCGAGAACATCTGCTCGATGTCGAGCGTCGCCTGCTTGATCTCGCGGTAGACGGTGCCCATGAAGTTCAAGGGTATATAGAGCTGGATCAGCATGGCGTTGATCAGCACGAAATCGCCGACCGTGTTGGTGCCGGCTTGGAAGCCGCGCACGCACATCACCATCGAAATGGTCAGGCCGATCGCGAAGATCGCGGCCTGGCCGAAGTTCAGCCAGGCGAGCGAGGTGTAGGCCTTGATCGAGTTGCGCTCATAGCGCGCCATGGAGAGGTCGTAGCGGGCGGTCTCGCGCGCCTCGGCGCCGAAATACTTCACCGTTTCGTAGTTGAGCAGCGAGTCGATCGCCTTGGCGTTGGCGTCGGTGTCGGACTCGTTCATCTGGGCGCGGATGGCGATGCGCCATTCGGTGGCCTTGATGGTGTAGGCCATGTAGCCGACCACCATCGCCACCAGCACGACGACATAGCGCCAGTCGAACAGCCAGAGCAGCACGGTGATGATCAAGGTGACCTCGATGATCACCGGCACGAGCTGGTTGAGACCGAGGCGGACCATCTCCTCGATGCCGTTGCGGCCACGCTCGAGCACGCGCGTCAGCCCACCGGTCTTGCGCTCGAGATGGAAGCGCAGCGACAGATGGTGGAGATGGCCGAAGGTCTGCAGCGCCAGCGTCCGGACCGCATGCATGAAGACCGGCGCGAAGATCGCGTCGCGCAATTGCACGAAGGCGGCCGAGCCGACCCGGGCGAAACCGTAGATCACCGTCAGTGCCAGCGGCGCGCCGACCAGGAAGGGCAGCCAGTTCGACAGCGAGGTCGGGTTGTTGGCGAGTGCGTCGGTCGCCCATTTGAAGGTGAAAGGCACGCCCATCAACACGAGCCGGCCGATCACCAGCAGCACGAAGGCGGCGACGACGCGTTGGCGCAGATCGGCCCGCTCCGGCGGCCAGAGATAGGGCCAAAGCGCCTGGAAGGTGGCGATGAAGCCGGAGCCGGGCTGGAGCACGGCTTGGCGCGCGAGGGGCGCCGGAACCGGCGTGGCAGGCGATGACATTGAAATGCTTCCAAATGGAACCGCCGATATAGGCGGATTCTCTGGGGAATGCAGGGGGCGGGAGGAGAAATTACCGAAGTCGCTTGTACGATGATGATGACGACAATGTCGTCCCGGACGCAGCGAAGCGGAGATCCGGGACCCATGCCTGAGCCTTTCCGAAAGGCGAGTATCGGCTTGAAGGTACCGACTGTCCATGGACGGTGTCCATAGGGACCGCCGTTCAATAAGTGCATCAATGCCTTGGCTAGCGTGTCGGCCATTTTAACCATGCCGCGCGATGGGCCGGAGCCATTCCCTTCCGTCACGCAGCAGGACGCACCATGTCCGGGACATGGCACAGGCTGATGTCCATTCCCTGGATGCGCTGTTCGACTGCTTCGCGGACGAGGCGAAGGCGCATGCCTATGTCCGGGATGTCCGCTGGCCGAACGGCGTTCACTGCCCGCGCTGCGGACACTTGCGCTGCTATGAGATCGCCGACCCGAATGCGAACCGGCTTCGATGGAAGTGCGGTTCCTGTGCCAAGCGCTTCACCGTGACCACGCTGACCCCGATGGAGCGAAGCCACATCCCGCTGAGGAAGTGGCTGTTCGCGATGCGGATGTTCGCGGGAGCCAAGAACGCGATCTCGGCCAAGGAGCTCGAACGCCACCTCGGTCTATCCTACGAAGCTGCCTGGTTCATGCTCCATCGCATCCGCGAGGCGGCGATCGGGCAGTTCAACGGCAAGATCGGCGGTCCCGGGCACATCGTCGAGGTCGACGAGGCCTATCAGGGCGGCAAGAAGCGGGGGCGCGCCGGCTTCAAGTTCAAGCGCGGACGTGGCGCCGAGGGCAAGAAGATCGTCCTGGCGATGATCGATCGCACGACGCGTCAGGCGCGCACCGTCATCGTCCCGGGCATCTCCCAGCTTCAGCTTAAGGCCGCGATCTCCGAGCACGTGCACCCGCAGTCGACGATCGTCACTGACACCCTGAGCAGCTACGGCTTCCTCAAGAAGAGCGATTACCTGCACATGACCGTCGACCATTCGAGCAAGTTCACCGATGGCATCGCCTCGACGAACCTCGACGAGTCGTTCTTCTCGCTGATCAAGAACGCGATCCGGGGCACCTACAAGTCGATCTCGGCGCAGCATGCACAGCGCTACCTGGACGAGTTCACATTCCGTTGGAACACCTCGAAGCGTAGTGACGGGGAGCGCTTCGCGACGGCTGTCGCGTCCGGCGAGGCAAGGCGCCTGTTCTACCATCGCCCGGTCGGGGCGACCTTCGCCAAGCACCCCCAGAACGACAACGTCCTCGTCCGCCCGGCGTCGGAGCGCAAGCAGGCGTAAACCATGCGATCGAGCTCTAATTGCCAAGCACGGCGCTTCGAGCGATAGTTTCGATTCTTCCCGAGTGGGCAAACGCCCCGGTCGCGCGAACCTTCGAGGTTGCGGCCGGGGCGTTTCCGTTTGGTCGCGGTGGGGGGATTCGGACCCCCACAAGCCGGAGCTCACCCACTTCCCGAGTGGGCGTGTCTACCATTTCACCACACCGCGATCTCTGAGCCGCCCCGTTAGGATGGCAATTCCTTCAGCTTGTCGGTGGCGTGCCACCGGTTCTGGGCGTCCTTCCGGATGAAGCCCATCTCCCGCGTTCTGGTGACCGCCTTGCGCGCGGTCTCGCGGTTCTCGACGCCTTTCTCGGCCTGGAGATAGTCAAGGATCTGCGCTCCCAGGACGCCGCCGCGATCGGCGTGGAGACGCATGAACTCGATCACGCCGGCGGTCGAGGTTCCGGTGAAGCCGGTCTGCGCCCTCCGGGCCTGCTGCTCGGGCTGCGTCTGGACATGCAGGTCCGCCATGACCGACTGCATCGTGGCGGCGAGCTTGTCACGCATCAGTTCCGCGACGATCGTGCCGATCTGCTGCCTGATCTGGGCCGCGATCACCGGCTCGATCGCCGTGAGGATCGACCGCGTCAGCCCGTCGACGCGGGCGTCCCGTTCGGCCTTGTGCTGCGTCAGGTCCTGTTCCATGTCCCGTCCGTTTCCGGCTTCGATGGGACATACATGACTCCGGCGGGTCTCCGGATCCAGCCCTAATCGTCCGTCCTGGACGGACAATTCCGTGAATGGTTAACAAGCAGTGTGTGCTGGCGGGGTGGCGTCAGCGTCAGTGCGAGGCATCTGTCCATGGACAGGTCGGTACCTTCAAGCCGATACTCGCCTTCCGAAAAAGGTTCAGCATGGGTCCCGGGTCTCCCTCCGGTCGCCCGGGACGACTCGCGCTTTGTGGGATCAGGGTGCGCTGGCGCCGTTCCCCCAAACGATATCGGCCCGCCGGCTGCCTTCGATCACCAGCCGCGCATTGGGCAGGTCGTTGCCTGCGACCCAGGCGCGCGCGGCTTCTTCGCTGCGGCCGAGATCGGTCCAGCGGGCCAGCAGCCGGCGCTCCAGCTCTGCCATCGGCACCTCGATGAAGATGGTGAGGTCGAAGAGCGGCGCGAGGTCCGACCAGGGCGCCCGGTCGAGCAGGAGGTAGTTGCCCTCGACCAGGATGAACCGGGCATCGGCCGGAATGATCGCCGCAGCGGCGCGGGCGAGATCGGCCTGCCGATCAAAGAGCGGCACCGCGACATCACCCTCGCCCGACCGGATACGCCGCAGCGTCGCCGCGAGGCCGGCGCAGTCGAAGGTCTGCGGAGCGCCCTTGCGATGGCGTAGCCCCATCGCATCGAGCACGGCATTGTCGAAATGATAGCCGTCCATCGGAACCAGCCCCGCTTCGCCTACCGGCAGCGCTGCGAGCAGCTGCTCGCTCAGCGTCGACTTGCCGGCTCCCGGAGCACCGGCGAGCGCGACGACGATGCGGCGCTGGTCACGCGCGTGCTCGATGATCCCGGTGGCGATGTCTTGGGAAGTCTGCATGGTCAAAGGCCCGGAAACTCCATTTTCCCGCAGCAGGATCGGCGACGTTCTTGGCGTCTGCAACGGAACGCTTTCGCCATGAACCGGCACCAATCGGGCCTTGTTCTCGTCGCAAGAGCGATGTCAGACTAGTCTAAAGCCTTTAAAGGCTGAGGCTAGGAGAAGACGCCCATGACGCTTCGACGCATTCTTCCCGCCGCTTGCGCGCTCGCGCTGCTAACTGTCGCGCCGGCTCTCGCGCAATCACGCCCACCGGCGCAGATCAAGATCACCAATGCCCGCACCGTCCCGCTGGAGTCTTTGGAGATCACCACGACGGGCGAGCAGGCCCGGCTCGTTGGCAAGCTCGCCAAGCCGCTGGCGCCGGGCAAGAGCATCATGATCAAGCTCAACAAGCCGGCCGGCTGCAGCTACTACCTGCTCGGCAAGTTCAGCGACGAGAGCGAAAGCGACAATGACGGCATCGACCTCTGCAAGGAGAAGTCGCTGCGCCTGACGGAGTGACCCTTCACCTTCTCCCCTCGGGGGAGAAGGTGGCAGCGCGAAGCGCTGACGGATGAGGGAAGGAAAGGGCCGGTCGACAACCGACTCACCCAGTCGAACCGCCCTCATCCCCTGCCGGACCTTCTCCCCCGAGGGGAGAAGGAGGCTATCTACGCCGTCGCGCCTTCGCGCATCAGCTTGTAGGTGATCGAGTCGACCAGCGCCTGGAACGAGGCGTCGATGATGTTGGCGCTGACGCCGACCGTGGTCCAGCGCTCGCCGGTCTCGTCCGCCGACTCGATCAGGACGCGGGTGACCGCGTCGGTGCCGCCCTGGAAGACGCGCACCTTGTAGTCGACCAGCCTGAGGCCCCCGATCAACGACTGGTAGCGGCCGAGATCCTTGCGCAAGGCGAGATCGAGCGCATTGACCGGGCCGAGCGCGCTTTCGGCGACCGAGATCAGTGATTCCTCGCCGACCTTCACCTTGACGATCGCCTCCGAGAAGGTGACGAGCTCGCCCAGCGCATTGTAGCGGCGCTCGACATTGGCGGTGAAGCGCTCGATCTCGAAATAGGCCGGCAGCTCGCCCAGAATGCGCTTGGCGAGCAGATAGAACGAAGCGTCGGCGCCCTCGAAGGCATAGCCCTGCGCTTCCTTCTCCTTCAACTCCTCCAGCACGCGCGACAGGCGCGGATCGTCGCGGCCGATGGTGACGCCGATGCGCTCCAGCTCGGCGACGAGGTTCGACTTGCCGCCCTGGTCCGAAACCAGCACCTTGCGGACATTGCCGACGGCGTCGGGCGCGACATGCTCGTAGGTGCGCGGGTCCTTCAGCACGGCCGAGGCATGGATGCCGGCCTTGGTGGCGAAGGCGGAGGCGCCGACGAAGGGAGCGTGGCGGTTCGGCGCACGGTTCAGCATCTCGTCGAGCGCGCGCGAGACATGGGTGAGCTCGCCGAGCTCGGCTTCGCCGACGCCGAGGCTGAAGCGGCGGTTGTAGCGGTCCTTCAGCTTCAGAGCGCCGATCAGCGTGACGAGATTGGCGTTGCCGCAGCGCTCGCCGAGCCCGTTCAGCGTGCCCTGGATCTGGCGAACGCCGGCCTCAACCGCGGCGAGCGAATTGGCGACGGCGCAGCCGCAATCGTCATGGGCGTGGATGCCGAGATGATCGCCCGGAACGACCTTGGCGACCTCGGCAACAATGCGACCGACCTCGTCCGGCAGCGTGCCGCCGTTGGTGTCGCAGAGCACGACCCAGCGGGCGCCGGCCTCATAGGCAGTGCGGGCGCAAGCGAGCGCGTAGTCGGGGTTGGCCTTGTAGCCGTCGAAGAAGTGCTCGCAATCGAGCATCACCTCGCGGCCGGCAGCCTTGGCGGTCGCGACGCTGTCGCGGATGCCATCGAGATTGTTTTCCAGCGAAATCTCGAGCGCGACATGGACGTGATAGTCCCAGCTCTTGGCGACGAAGACGATGGCGTCGGCCTTGGCATCGAGCAGCGCGGCGATACCGGGGTCGTTCGAGGCCGAGCGCCCTGCCCGCTTGGTCATGCCGAAGGCGGCGAACTTCGCGCGCTGCGTCGGCTTCTGTGCGAAGAAGGCGGTGTCGAGCGGGTTTGCGCCGGGATAGCCGCCCTCGACATAGTCGATGCCGAGCTTGTCGAGCAGGCCGGCGACCGCGCGCTTGTCGTCGAGCGAGAAGTCGACGCCCGTGGTCTGGGCGCCGTCGCGCAGCGTCGTGTCGAAGAGGTGGATGCGCGCGAGCGCAGCCTCGCCGGCCTGGCGCGGCGCAGCCTCGGCCAGTGGGGCTTGTGCCTCGGCGCTCATCGCCTCACCCGCAGCCGGTAACGCAACACCTTCGGCATCACCATGGCGAGCATGACGAGCTTCATCGCGATCGAGAGCGAACCGCGCTTGCGGATCTTGGGGGTTTCGGTGGTCATTGTTGTGGGTGTTCTTTCAATACGTTGACTTCATGGACGGTCGCGCCGTCGAGGTCATTCCAAAGCGTGTCGCTGACCTCGTCCGGGTGATGAATGATCTGGTGGTTCCAGAGGCGGCGAATGCGAAAACCCTGCGCCTTCAGCCAAGTATCCCGCCGCTCATCGTAGCCGTTCTCGGCATGCTGCCCACCATCGGCTTCGACGATCAATCGCTTTGCCGAGCACACGAAGTCGACAATGTAAGGGCCGATCTGCACCTGCCGTCGGAACTTGAAACCGCTGAAGCGACGATCGCGAAGCAGATACCAAAGCTTGCGCTCGGTCTCTGTCGGCTCGCGCCGCATGGTGCGGGCACGCGCTTTCAGGACTTCCCGACGGGTTGGCGCGGGCTCCCCTTCTCCCCTTGCGGGAGAAGGTGGCCGCGCAGCGGCCGGATGAGGGGTCGCACTACCGCTTCCAGCCTGAGCTTCAGAAGGCCCGACGCCGGCAGCGTCGCGAGACCCCTCACCCCAACCCTCTCCCGCAAGGGGAGAGGGGGTTGCGTCGCGGTTCACCGCTTCACCTCCCAGCTGGTCATCAACTCGCCGGTGGCCGGGTCCTTGCCATCCATGAGCACGATGCCCATCGCGACAAGCTCGTCGCGGAGGCGATCGGATTCGGCGAAGTTCTTCGCCTTGCGGGCGGCCAGGCGGGCGGCGATCGATGCCTCGACCTTCGCGCGCAAGGCGTCGTCGATCTCGGCCGCGGCCACCTGCGGGAGGGTGAGGCCGAGCAAGGCAAGGCTCGCCTTCAGGCCGGCATGATCACCGGCCTTGCGCAAGGCATGCAGCTCGGCGAGCACCTGCGAGGTGTTGAGATCATCGGCCAGCGCTTCGATAACGCCGGCAGGGACCTGCCCCGCCTCCGCTTCTCCGGCGGCAGCAGCCCAATCGGCCAGCGTCTTCTCCGCGTCCTCCAGCGCCTTCACCGTCCAGTCGATCGGCTGGCGGTAATGGGTCTTGAGCATGGCGAGGCGCAGCACTTCGCCCGGCCAGG
>PNLY01000039.1 GCA_013823325.1 Methylobacterium sp. | reverse complement strand
GGCGCCGATCCCGGCCGATCTGCTCGACCGCCGCGTCGAGATCACCGGCCCGGTCGACCGCAAGATGATCGTCAACGCGCTGAATTCCGGCGCCAAGGTCTTCATGGCCGATTTCGAGGACGCTTCCTCGCCGGTCTGGGCCAACATGGTCGAAGGCCAGATCAACCTGAAAGACCGCTGGGCCGGCAAGATCGACTTCACCGATGCGACCTCAGGCAAGGCCTACAGGCTCAAGGACAAGCCCGCCGTCCTGATCATCCGGCCGCGTGGCTGGCATCTGCCGGAGCGGCATATCGAGATCGACGGCGAGGTCGCCTCGGGCTCCCTGGTCGATTTCGGCCTCTATCTCTTCCACAACGCCAAGGCGGCGCTGGCGCAGGGCTCGGGCCCCTATTTCTACCTGCCCAAGCTCGAGAGCCACCTGGAAGCGCGGCTCTGGAACGACGTCTTCGTCGCCGCCCAGACCGCGCTCGGCCTCAAGACCGGCACGATCAAGGCGACCGTGCTGATCGAGACCCTGCCTGCCGCCTTCGAAATGGACGAGATCCTCTACGAATTGCGCGAGCACATGGCCGGCCTCAATTGCGGCCGCTGGGACTACATCTTCTCCTTCATCAAGAAGCTCGCCCGCAACAAGGCCTTCGTCCTGCCCGACCGCTCGCAGGTCGTGATGACCAAGGCCTTCCTGCGCGCCTATTCGCTGCTGCTGATCAAGACCTGCCATCGCCGCGGCGCCTTCGCCATGGGCGGCATGGCCGCCCAGATCCCGGTCAAGAACAACCCGCAGGCCAATGCCGCCGCCTTCGCCAAGGTCAAGGCCGACAAGGAGCGCGAGGCCGGCGACGGCCATGACGGCACCTGGGTCGCCCATCCCGACCTCGTCCCCGTCGCGATGGAGGTGTTCGACCGGCTGATGCCGCAGGCGAACCAGCTCGGCAAGCTGCGCGAGGATGTGCAGGTGGGGCGCGAAAACCTGCTCGAAGTGCATCAGGGCACCCGCACCGAAGAGGGCTTCCGCGAGAACATCCGCGTCGGCGTGCAGTATCTCGAAGCCTGGCTGCGCGGCCGCGGCGCGGTGCCGATCTACAACATGATGGAGGACGCCGCGACCGCCGAGATCAGCCGCGCCCAGATCTGGCAGTTCGTCCAGTACGGCGTCGAACTCGAAGGCGGCGCCAGGGTCGATGCCGACCTCTTCAAGCGCTGCCTGCCGGAGGAGATGGCCCGGGTGAAAAGCGAGCTCGGCGCCGAGGCCTATGACAAGGGCCGCTTCCCCGAGGCGATCGACCTGTTCTCGAAGCTTTCGCTGGCGCCGGAGTTCGAGGAGTTTTTGACCGTGCCGGCTTACGGCAAGCTGGGTTGAGTTGACTGGTCTCGCGCCGCTCGGATGGGCGGCGCGGGTTCGTTTTGTGCGCTCGGCCGCAGAGTTTGGCTCGTCTGCCTTGGATGGCCAGCGGACATTCCGCTTGACGATGAATGTAGGCAGCGACACTGTTTCGGACATGCTCAGGAACCGGACCCTTTGCGACCGACGCCGACGCCGCTTCATCCAAGCGGCGGCTTCCTGGCTGCGCGTCGATCAGCGTCCTTCCGCGTGGTGACTGCCTCACTGTAGGTCCCACTCGCCGGAAGACCCCGGCCCGCATTCCTGAACCTCCGCAGCCCTCGGCTCCGGGGGTTTTTCTTTGCCCGAACCCCAAAGGACATCACCATGAGCATTCGCGTCGGCATTGTCGGCATCAGCGGTTTTGGCGGCGGCGAGGCGCTGCGCCTGATTGCGAGCCACCCGTCCTTCGAGCTGGTCTACGCCGCCGGCGAGAGCAGCGCCGGCAGCCGTCTGGTCGACCGTTTCCCCGGTGTGCCGACCAAGCTGGCCGGGCTGGTGATCGAGAAATGGGACCCTGCGACCCTGCCGAAGCTCGACCTGCTGTTCGCCTCGCTGCCCACGGGCGCCTCGGCCGAGGCGCTGGCGCGCGTCCCCAGGGACGTGAAGATCGTCGATATCGGCGGCGACCACCGCTATGTCAACGGCTGGGCCTATGGCCTGGCCGATATCTGGCCGGCCCAGATCGAGGGCCAGACCCGCATCGCCAATCCCGGCTGCTTTCCCGCTGCGACGCTGACCGCGCTGGCGCCGCTGCTGGCCGACAGGCTGATCGAGCCCGGCAATATCGTCATCGACGTCAAGAGCGGCATCTCCGGCGCCGGCCGGGGCGGCGACAGCAAGTTCGGCTACGCCGAGAGCAACGAGAACCTGGTGCCCTACGGCCTGCTCAGGCACACCCACATGCCCGAGATCGCCCGGACGATCGAGCGGCTGAGCGGCGGCAGCGCGGCCGGGCTGGTGTTCACGCCGCATCTGGTGCCGATGACCCGCGGCATCCTCGCCACCATCTACTGCCGCGGCCACGCCACCACGGAGCAATGCCTGGATTCAGCCCGGCGCTTCTATGCCGGGCGCTCCTTCGTCCGCGTGACCGAGAAGCCGCCGCAGACCAAATGGGCGACCGGCTCGAATCTCGCATTCGTCAGCTATGCGGCCGATCCGGAGCGCAACCTGGTGATCGCGCTGGGCGTCGTCGACAATCTGGGCAAGGGAGCGGCGGGCCAGGCGGTGCAGAATGCGAACCTGATCTGCGGCCTGCCGGAAACCGCAGGACTGGACGGCGCACCTGTCTGGCCGTGATCAAGGCGGACCTCCGGGCAGCTCATCAATCTGTTGCGGAGGTCCGCTCATGCGCGGAAGCGGCGCCGGCGTCGCGGCTCAAAAGCGGTACATCGCGATCATGATCCCGAAGGCGAGGGCGAACAGGACGCCGGCCGTGGTCGGTGCCGTCACGATGAGGGCGGCGAGGACCGGATGACGGTTCCCCCATGCCAGCACCGCGGCCGAGAGTGCGATAACGGGCAATGCGACGAAAGAGGCCGATGTGAGCCGCGCTTCGGCGTTGAGGTCGAGCCCGCTGCGAGTGACGGATGGCAGCGTCTCGAGCCATCCCATCATCCAGCACGCGGCCACGGCGAGGGTCGCGCCGCGCAGCTCGCGCCGGGCGATAAGCATCATGGCCACCGCAGCAGCCGCAAGCTGGAGCGCGCCTGATGCGGGGACGATCCAGCGTTCGATCCCCGTATAGAGGTCCGGTACCCCGAAGAACGGCAGCAGGAGCGAAGACAGCCCGAAATAAGCCGCCAGCACGGCCGACAGGATGAGAAGCGGCCAAGCCGCCCTGCCGAAGAAAGAGCTGCCGTCCGGCTCGACATTCGCCACCGCGACCTCGCTTGGCTTCGAGCGCACGGAACCATCGCAGGGTTGCGACCCGAGTGCCTGCCCAACGTGGTCCATTTCCTAGATAATGGCCAACATCGACCGCTGCCAAGCTTCGCGTTCGATGCTCCGGTGGGGATGGTGACGATCTGAGCGATACCGTCGCTCCTGTGAGCCGTCCAGCGACCCAACTTAGGTACTACGTCGAATCCAGCGCCCCTGCTCTCAATCGATGCCAATAAATACCGGCTCCGGCCAGCGATGATCGCTGAGCCACACTTTGACGGCTGTCATCTTTAACGGCACGTCCTGGCGATGGACGATCTCCTCTTCGACAGTATCGATGATCAAGGCATGGGCTGATGTCTCGACCATGCCTGCAAAAGCCGCCGGCCAGCCCGGATCGACATCCTCGGCGGCACCGATGTGAAGCTGCGTCGGCCCATCGATCTCGGGGAACAGCCCGACGATGAGACAGCTGGACGAGGCCGCCACCAGGCTGACCTTGGGTTCGAAGCTCTCCGATGGGACCTCAAAATCTCCGCCGCCATGCTCGAACACTGTGGAGTTGACCGGTCGAATTTCGACAATGCGGGGCATAATGAAAGCCTGATCAATCGACCCCGATCACGACCTTCTCCGGCCAGCGCGGATGGCTGAACCAGATGCGGACCTGCGTGACAGCCGAGCAAACCGGCTGATCGAAGACAACCTCGTCATCGACCGTCTCGACGAGAATCCGCAACCTCGGCGTCTGGAGCTCGCCGACAAATCCCGGTGCGTAGCCCGGATCGACCTCGGCAGCCGAACCCATCGTCAACTCGGTATCACCGTCCACCTCCGGCATGCAGGCCACCAGCAGGCAGCTCGGTGAAGCGGCGACCGGTTCGATCGGCTGGTCTTCAGGAACGTCGACAGGTCCACCGCCTGATACGATGACGAGCGAGTTGCTGGGGCAGATGACTGCTTTCCGGGCCATCGTCATCGTCTCCACTTCATGCCGGTAATGCGACCGCCCTGCCGCAAACTACAGCTCAGACAGTGCGGAAACAGCCGTTGCGAACCACCTGGCGTCACTATTGCGTTTGGAAGCTGATGATCGCCGACGAAGTTTCCCGCCTTTGTGCCAGGTTGGCTCGTACCGCAGGTATGGCAGCCATAGGTTGATCCTATTCGATTTATCTCCTGCTGTTCCTCTCTTTGTAGCTTTCGGCCCATGCTTCGCGCCGGTATCGATTCTTGCGCAAATGGACCCGGCCCAATCCCCGTCCCTTGAAGCTCACGTAGCCGCGTCTCCGCTTGCCTAACCGCAGCCTGGTTCGTCGCGATCGCGCCTTCGATTCCTTCCGAAATGCTGGCCGGCGGTTTCCAACGCGCATCGATTTCCTGCACCCGGCGAATCGCCGCCTGTGCCTGCAACTCGGACGCGACGAGTCGAGCCCGCTGGGCAGGCGTCGCGTTCGGCCAGTCAACGGCGCCTCCACGCGACCGGCCCGTTGCCCAATCGAGAGAGCCGTCGTCCAAGCCATCGAGGGCTGTCTCAAGGACTGAGCTGTCCTCGCCGGAGCTTCCGTCACCACCCCCGCTCGTCCACTGCCCACCGTCGGGATTGCCGGCCGGCACGCGCGGTTGATCAGGATTGTACTTGGATGCGATCGGCCTGGGAGGCGGCCTCACGAGCAGGTCGCGTCGTAACTCCAGCAGCGCCAAGGCGATCCACTCGACGCCGAGCCGCATGTCGAACAACGCAGTTGCGAAACCTGCTTGCGCCATGGCCATCCCCTCTGCGCGGCGCGCATTGTCGGGCCGGCACCGGGGATAAATTCACCCTCCGTCCCCACAGAGGCTTCTGCCCTGCTCCCTGCCCTTTGAATGTCTCTGCAGCACCCCTATTTTGGCTCTTTCGACCGGAGCAAGACCATGCGGCTCGCGATCCTCTCCGCCCTCGCGCTCGGCCTCCTTGCAACCCATGCCGCCCGTGCCGAGACCCTGAAGCCCGAGCGCAGAATCGAGGCGACCTCCGACTTCGCCGGCAAGAAGCCGCGCAAACCCGCCGAGGACATCAGCGGCATCGCCTGCCGCCCGCCCGCCGGTGGCGACTATCGCTGCCTCGTGATCAACGACGAGAACAAGGCCGCCCAGTTCGCGACGCTGAAGCAGGGAACGATCACCCCCGGCCCCAGCCTGCCGCTGGTCAAGGACAGCGCGCCCGCCGGCGCCAGCGGACGCCAGCCGGTGATCGGCTGCCCGCAGAAAGGCGATTTTGAGGATTTCGACGGCGAGGGCGTTGCCTTTGCCGATCGCCATTTCTACATCGTCGGCTCGCATGGCTGTTCGCGGCGCAGCGGCGAATACCGGCCTTCCTCCTTCCTGCTGGCCCGGATCGCGGCCGGCAACGGCGAGGCTGGCACGCCCGAATTGAGCTGGCGCGTCGCCGATCTGCTCGGCGCAGCCGGCGAGGTCGCACCCTTTGTCGGCAAGGCGCTCGACGACAAGAGCAACGGACTCAACATCGAGGGCCTCGCCGTGGTCGGCGATCGGATTTGGTTCGGCTTGCGCGCGCCCTCGCGCGACGGCCGCGCCTTCCTCGTCGGCGGCAGCGTCGCCGAACTGTTCAAGCCGGGCAGCGAGCCGGCAACGAGCAAGCCGCAGCTCCTCGCCCTTGCCGCCGGAGCTCAGCGCGGCGTGCGCGATCTCGCCCCGCTCGCCGATGGCCGCCTGCTCGTCCTCGTCGGCCCGGTGCAGGAGCAGGACGTGCCCTATGCGATCCTGCTGCTCGACACCGCCGACCCGGCCGCCGTCCGCGAGCTCGGCCAGCTGCCCAAACGCAAGGATGCCAAGGCCGAGGCGCTCACCGTGCTGGCGCAGGAGCGCGGCGAGCTCCGCGTCCTTGTCGGCTATGACAGCGTCAAGAATGGCGGGTTCGAAGAGTACAGGCTCAAGCTGCCCTGATCGGAAGGCAGTCTTTCCGGCTGGCCCCGGACATGCGATGCGCTGGGTCATGAGCTTCCGTGCGCGTCTCGATTCGACCGTCTCCCGCTATCTCGCCGAAGTCGCCGGACCGCGCGAGCACCTCGCTTTGCTGCGCTGGCAGATCGGCGAGCGCCATGCGCTCGACCGGCGCGAGACCCTGCCGGGCCATGCCACCACCAGCGCCTTCGTGGTTTCGCCCGACCACGCGCAGGTCCTGCTGATCGACCATGTCGTGATCGAGCGCTGGCTCCAGCCTGGCGGCCATTACGAGCCGGCAGCGAGCTTCCACGCCTCTGCGTTCCGCGAGGCGGTGGAGGAGACCGGCGTCACCGGCCTCGTGCTGCATCCCTGGCATCGCGGCGAGGACCTGCCCTTCGCGATCGACAGCCATGAGGTGCCGGGCAATCCGCGCCGCAGCGAGCTGCCGCATATCCACCACGACCTGCAATATCTCTTCATCGCCGATCCGTCCCTGCCATTGATCGCCCAGGAAGAGGAGGTCCACGCCGCCGCCTGGAAGCCGATCGCGGCGCTGGCCGAGATCGCGCCGGTGGCGTTCGCGCGCCTGCGCACCGCCGGCCCGCCCGGCTGAGCCGGCAGCGGCTGTTGCATCGCCGCAACAATACGCCGGTATAGTGGGATGACCGAAGAGTCCATGTTGCGACTCATTTGCATTTGCGTAAGGTGAATGCATCAACAGGATCGCCAATCATGCTGAAGCCCACCGCCTTCGCTCTCGCCGCCGCGAGCCTGCTCTCGCCCGCCCTTGCCGCCGATCTGCCCTCACGCAAGGGTGCCCCGGCCGCGCCGCCGGTGCTCTCGGCCTGCAGCGAGAGCGAGGGCATTCCGACCGACGCCTTCGGCTTCACCACTGGCTCGGATGTCGCCGATCCCGGCTCCTTTGGCGCCAGCCTGACCTATAATGGCGGCTTCGGCGTCCGTGATGGCCGCCAGGCGGCGCATGGCCTGCAGCTCCAGGGCTCCTACGGGCTCTTCCCCTGCTTTGAGATCGGCCCTTACCTCCTCGGCGGCTATACTGACGCCACCATCGCCGATACCAAGGCGGACAGCCGCAGCGCCGGGGCAGGCGTCGAGATGAAGTACCGTCTGCTCGGCCGCGATCTGCACGGTATCGGCCTCACCGTCATCGTCGATCCCAGCTTCAACCGCACCGACCCGACCGGCGCCGGCAACTTCACCACCTACAACACCGGCCTGCGCATTTTCGCCGACAAGACACTGGTTCCCGGCAAGCTCTACGCCGCGCTCAACCTCTCGCACGACCTAACCTGGACGGGGCCGAGCCCCTATCTGCGCTCCTCGACCTTCACGGTCGGCGGCTCGCTCGCCTGGCAGGTGCTCGACGGGCTCTATCTCAGCGGCGAAGTGCGCCACCAGCGCCGTCACAACGAGCTCGGCTTCGGCAAGGAGGCCGGCTACGCCACCTTCGCCGGCCCCGGCATCTTCTGGCAGGCGACCAAGCAGTTCGCCATTTCGGCCGCCTACAACGTCCAGATCGCCGGTAAGGCCAAGGGCGTGCCGGGCGATCTCGACGTCACCAATTTCAGCCAGCATCTGGTGAAGGTGAAGGCGGCCTACAGCTTCTGAGGCACGCGGCGGCGATCAGTCCGGGACCTGCTGCCCGACGGTCGCGCTCGCCTCGGACTCTGGCTCGGCCGACGGCTGCCGCGGACTGCCGGCCCCGGCCCGGCCGATCGTCTCGACGACATCCGCCGCGAGTTTCTCCAGCAGCTCGCGCTCGCGCTGATCGAGGCTGCGCGCCTCGCGATCGAGGATGCAGAGCGCGCCCAGGACGAAGCCGGCCGACGAACGCAGCGGCGCCCCGGCATAGAAGCGCAGGCCCCAGGTCTTGGCGACGGGATTGTCGGTGAAGCGCGCATCGCGCTCGGTATCGTCGACGACCAGTGTCTCACCGCCGGCCACGACATAGTCGCAGATCGCTGCCCGGCGCGGCAGGACGGGCCGGCCGGCCTCGTCCCGGCCGAAACCCGAGAGCTCCCTGCTGCCGCCGATGACGATCTCCTGCTCGGCATCGATCGCCGAGATCATCGCCACGTCGACGTCGAAGGCATCGGCGGCGCGCTTGGCGATCGCATCGAGATCGTCGCGCAGTGCCGCGTCGAGGAAGCCGGTGCCATGAAGTGCCGCCACGCGCTCGGCATCGTTGGCCGGCGTCTCCGCCAAGGCCGGCTCGCCCGCCATCTCGGGCAGGAGGCGCTGGACCCGGCCGATCGTCTCCTGGATCGAGGCCGCAAGCTCGTCGGCGCCGATATCCCGGCCCGCCTCGCCGGCCAGCTTCTCGGGCGGCACCGTCCAGAGAACCACGACGATTTTGAGCTCGGGCCAGCGCTGCCGCAGCCGCCGGCAGAACTGGCGGGCAGCGTTGTCGGGCTCGCCGCTGAAATAGCTCAGGCAAACGAGCGGCACCCCGTCGAGATCGAGCCTCCCGACCGAGTTCATCGTGACATGGGCGATCCTGCGCGCCTGCGCGGGGATGCCTTCGAGGTCGAGCGCATGGGCCAGCATCTGCGCCGCGATCGCATCGATCTCCCATTTGCCGCCGACGCAGACCACCTTCGGAGCGGAGCCGGCTGCGGCCGTCGCCGGATGCTCCTCCCGCAATTCCTCCAGCAGCGCCTCCATGCCCTCGGCGATGCGCAGCCGGTGCGCCGCGGTCGCCTGGCGGCCGTAATCGTCGCTGGCGAGGCGCAGCACCGCGACGCCGACTGCATCATAGAAGGGCACCACCGAGAGCCCCTCGATCTCGCCTTCGGCGATCTCAATGGCTTCGTCGACATCGCCGGCGAGCAGGCGCTGGTAGATCCGTTCCGTCGGACTGAGCACCGGCACCGAGCCGAGCAGCGTGTCGAGGAACTGGAGCTGCGGCAAGGTCTTGCCGAGGACGAGCAGGCAGACCGTCAGCGGCGTCGACAGGATCAGGCCGACCGGGCCCCAGAGTGCCGTCCAGAAGGTCGCGGCGGCGATCAGCGAGATCGCTGAAAGGCCGGTGCTGGTGCCGTAGAGCATCGGCTCGACGATGTTGTTGCTGACGAGCTCGAGCCCCGCGATCAGCGCGAGCGTCCACAGCACCATGTGCCAGCCGGGATCGACCGCGAAGGCGAGCGCCAGCGGGAAAATCGCCGAGATCAGCGCACCGACATAGGGCACGAAGCGCAGGACGGCCGCGACGACGCCCCAGAGCAGCGCGCCGGGAACGCCGATCAGCCACAGGCCGAACGAGAGCGGGATGGCGAAGCTGGTGTTCACCACGAGCTGCATCAGGAGATAGCGGCTGATCCGCCGGCCGGCATCCTCGATCGCGTCGGTCGAGCGGTGCAGGTTGCCACCGAGGATGCGCAGCAGCCGGTCGCGCAGATCGGTCCGGTCAAGCAGCGCCAGCACGACGAAGACAAGGACGATGCCGGCCGTCGCCAGGGGTTCGAGCACGCGGCCGAGCCAGACCAGCGCGACCTGCAGCTGGGTGCCCGGCGCCGCCACGACCTCGACCCGCTGCGCCTGCGCCCCTTGCACCGCCTCCACCTCCTTCTGAAGCGAGGCGATTGCGTTGAGTGCGCTGTCGAGCATTCCGGGCGCCTTGAACTGCGCCTTGAGATCGTTGAGCTTGCCGTGGATCGTCGACTGGTAGGTCGGCAACTGCTCACCAAGCGAGCGCAGCTGTGTCCCCAGCACGAGGAAGAGGCTGGCGAGCAGGACGAGCACGACCGTCATCACCACCGCGATCGCGATCACCTTGGGCAGCCCGCGCCGGCGCAGCCACACCACCGGGGGATTGAGCGCGAAGCCGATCAGGAAGGCGAAGGCGAGCGGGATCAGGATGTCCTGGCCGTAATAGAGCGCAGCGATGATCACTGCGGCCGAGACCAGCGCCGCAGCCACCCTGACGATGTCGGCGCCCCCCAGGTCGCCCGCGCCGATGCCACCTGCTTCGTGCGGGATCGGCGCTCGGCGGACTGGCGGTGTCGTCGTCATGGTCGAAGCCCCCCGGCCGGCGATGGATGGTGTTGAGAACGTGAGAGGAAGCGCCCGGTTCCCCCTGCTGCCCACGCCGCATTGCGAACTGTGCGCCGCTGACGCTAAGACGAGAAGGATCTTCAACCATTGGTGTCGGCGATGGCGCGGGAAGAGGCCGGAAACGGCGCATCGGACAAGGCCGGGATGATCTGCCGGGCATTGCGGCGCGCGATCATCGAGCGTGCGCTCGAACCCGGCGCGACCTTGCCGGAGGACGCGCTCGGCGAGCGCTTCGGCGTCAGCCGCACGCTCGCGCGCCATGCGCTCGCCCAGCTCGCGGCCGAAGGCTTGGTCGAGCTGCGCCGCAACCGCACCGCCGTGGTGGCGACGCCGAGCTGGCAGGAGGCGCGCGACACCTTCGACATCCGCATCGAGCTGGAGCGCCTCGTCGTGCGCCAGCTCGCCGGCCGGCTGAGCAAGGCGCAGCTTGCGACCCTGCGCGCCCATGTCGACTCGGAGGACGCGGCGCGCGGCGGCCCCGACGCGATCTCGATCCGGCTCGCCACCGAATTCCACATCCTGCTCGCAGAGATGACGGAGAGCCCGATCCTGATCCGCTATGTCAGCGAGCTCTCCTATCGCTGCTGCCTGATCCTGTCGCTGTACAGCCGGCCGCATTCCTCGGAATGCGGCGTCAACGAGCATCGCCTGCTGATCGATGCGCTCGCGAGCGGCGACGCCGAGAAGGTCTCGGGCCTCATGCACCGCCATCTCGATTCGGTGGCGGAACGCGCGCTGGTGGCGGAAGCCAAGCCGCGCGGGCGCGACATCATGGCGATCCTGGCGCCCTATGCCGAAACGCCGGCTCCGGCTGCGAAGGCGGCGCGAAAGCGACCGCTCAAGGCGGCCGAATAATCCCCCTCGCAAAGGACCGGCGGGCACATTGACGCTGCCGCATTTCCGCCCTACTCGTCAAAGCGACGGTTCCCTCACGGGATCAAAAGGGAACGCAGTGCGGGTGGCTCGCCACCCCATGCTGCGGCTGCCCCCGCAACTGTAAGCGGCGAGCCTTTCGCCATACGCCACTGGGACCTCGGCCCTGGGAAGGCGGCGAAAGGCAGCGACCCGCGAGCCAGGAGACCTGCCGTCAGCCGTGGTCACACGCGAACACATCGGCCGGGGTGCGCTGATGGGTGGTAGAACCGTGCGCGCCCGGTTTCGGGAGCAGCTGGGGACATCTCGTTCGCGGTGACGTGCCACTGACGTTACCGCCGAGGTTTTCCGTGTTCCGTTTGCTCAAGCCCGCCAAGAGCGGGCATTTCTCCCTTGTTCTCTCCTTGCTCGCAGCCTCGACCATGCTGACGCCGCTCGCGGTGCTGGCGCAGTCGGGCGACAAGCCGATCGCCCTGGATGAAGTCGTCGTCAGCCCGACCGGCGTGCCGACCCCGGCGAGGGAGATCGCCAGCTCCGTCACCGTCGTCACCTCCCAGGAAATCGAGCGCCAGCAGCGCCGCACCTTGCCGCAGGCGCTCGCCGCCGTCCCCGGCCTCAACATCGTCCAGACCGGCGGCCCTGGCGGGCTGACCTCGGTCTTCATGCGCGGCACCAATTCAAACCACGTCAAGGTGCTGATCGACGGCATCGAGGTGAACGATCCCTCGACCCCGAACCGCTCCTTCGACTTCGGCCAGATGCTGACCACGGACATCGAGCGGATCGAGGTGCTGCGCGGCCCGCAGAGCGGCCTATATGGCGCCAATGCGCTGGGCGGCGTCATCTCGATCACCAGCAAGCGCGGCGAGGGTCCGCCGAAGGTGACCGGCTCGGTCGAAGCCGGCTCCTATGGCACCTTCAACAAGAGCCTCGGGGTCAGCGGCGGCGACGACCGCTTCGACTACGCCTTCGGCATCAGCCATTTCCGGGCGGATTCGACACCGGTGACACCACCGGAACTGGTTCCCGCCGGCCGGCGGCGCAATCCCAACTCCTACGACAACTGGAGCTATTCCGCCCGCCTCGGCGCCAGGCTGACCGACACGCTGAGCGTCAACTGGGTCGGCCGCTATATCGACGGGCAATTGCTGTTCACCGGCGATTCCGGCTTCCCGAGCCTGCCCAACAGCTTCCGCAACAGCCAGAACTACCGCCAGGCCTTCACCCGCGGCGAGGTCGTCTGGGATCCGTTGGGCGGGCAGTTCGTCAACCGCTTCGGCGTCTCCTACAGCAACCAAGACCGCTCGGACCGCCGGCCGAACGCAGCGGGCATCCTCGGCCTGCCGACCGAGAATCTCGGCGAGCGCATCAAATACGACTGGCGCGGCGACCTGAAGCTGACGCAGAGCCAGACCCTGGTGATGGGCCTGCAATACGAGAACGAGCGCTTCGATACCCCCAACAAGACCGTCTCGAACGGCAACAAGGGCGCCTTCCTCGAACTGCAGTCGAACTGGACCGACCGCTTCTTCACCGTCGCCAATATCCGCTATGACAGTGACGACAAGTTCGGCGGCCACACCACCTATCGCATCGCACCGGTCTTCATCGTGCCAGGCACCGACACCAAGCTGAAGGCGAGCTACGGCACCGGCTTCAAGGCGCCGACGCTGAGCGAGCGTTTCAGCGATTCCCGCCCGGCCTTCAACTTCTACGGCAATCCCGACCTGAAGCCGGAGGAGAGCCGCGGCTGGGATGTCGGCTTCGAGCAGCCGCTGCTGAACGGGCAGCTCAATGTCGGCGCGACCTGGTTCCACAACGACATCGAGAACCTGATCGTCACCAATGCGGCACGGACCTCCTACGCCAATGTCGGCAAGGCGACGACGCAGGGCCTGGAGAGCTTCGTCGCGCTCGAGCTCTCGCCGCAGTTCAAGATCAGGGGCGACTATACCTTCACCCTGGCGCGCGACGACATCGCCCGCCAGGAGCTGCTGCGCCGGCCGCGCCACAAGGCCAGCGTCACCGCGAGCTGGAACCCGATCGAGAAGCTGACGCTGTCGGCGACGCTGATCTATGTCGGGGCGCGCATGGACGGGAACCGCGACTTCTCGATCCCCAGGATGCGTGCTCCCGGCGCCGCCATCGTCAACCTCGCCGCCGACTACAAGGTCGACGACAAGCTCACCGTGTTCGGCCGCGTCGATAACCTGTTCGACAAGCGCTACGAGAACCCGGTCGGCTTCCTGGTGCCGGGGCTCAGCGCCTTCGGCGGGATCAGGGTGAGCCTGTGAGGCGACTGGCCGCCCTCGCGCTCGGCCTCTGGCTGGCGGCGTCGGGCGGCCTCGCCCGCGCCGACGATGCGCCGGCCCAGCCGCAGCGCATCGTCTCGCTCAACATGTGCACCGACGAGCTGGTGCTGCGCCTCGCGTCGCCGAAGCATGTCGCCTCGGTGACCTGGCTGTCGCAGGACCCGCGCAACGCCAACATGGCCGCGCGCGCCCTCGTCATCCCGGCCAATCACGGGCTGGTCGAAGAGGTGCTGGCGTATAAGCCCGACCTCGTCGTCGCCGGCGCCTATACGACGCGCGCGACCGTCGCGCTGCTGAAGCGCGTCGGCGTGACGGTCCGCGAGTTCGGCGTGCCGCGCACTCTCGCCGAGATGCGCGCGCAGATCCGCGACATGGCAGTCCTGCTCGGCGAGCAGCAGAACGGCGAAGAACTGATCGCCGCGATCGACGCCCGGCTCGCCGCCCTGGCCGACCGCCCTCGCCCGGCTCATCCCCGTGCGATCGTGCTGCGTCCAAACGGCTTCACCACCGGGCGCGGCTCGCTCGTCGACGAGATTCTGACGGCAGCGGGACTGACCAACCTCGCCGCCGAGCTCGGCATCGACAATTACGGCCAGATCGCACTCGAGACCGTCGCGCTCGGCAAGGCCGACATCCTGATCCTCAACACCACCCCGGACGGCCCGCCCTCTTTGGCGCATGAGATCCTGCATCACCCCGTCCTCGCTCGGCTCGGCGACCGGCTGAAGCTCGTCGCCCTGCCCTCGAAGCTCTGGACCTGCGCCGGTCCGGCGGTGATCGACGCGATCGAATTGCTGCTCGACAGGGCTGCGCCGACGCCAGCCGGAAACCGCCCATGAGCGTCGCGGCCATGCCATCCTCCACATCCGACCGGATGCCCCATTGGCGGCTCGTCGCCCTGCTCGCCGCCACGACGCTCGTCATGGCCGTGCTCTCGCTCGCCATCGGCTATGCCCGGCTCGACCTCTTCGCCGCGCTCGGCGACTGGCTCGCCGGCCGCCAGAGCCTGCCGGCGCTCGTGCTCGTCGAATTGCGCCTGCCGCGCGCCATCCTCGGGGCGCTCGTCGGCTTCAGCCTCGGCCTCGCCGGCGCGGCGATGCAGGGCCTGTTGCGCAACCCGCTGGCCGAGCCTGGCATCGTCGGCATCTCCAGCGCCGCCGCCTTCGGCGCCGTCACCGTGTTCTATTCCGGCTTCGCCGGCGCCTTCGCGCTCGCTTTGCCGCTCGGCGGCATCGCCGGGGCGCTGCTGGCGGTGCTGCTGCTCTTTGCCCTCAATGGCCGCGGCGCGGGCACGATGACACTGATCCTCGCCGGGGTCGCGATCAACAGTTTCGCCGGGGCGATGACCTCGCTGGCGCTCAACCTCGCGCCCAACCCTTACGCCGCGCTGGAGATCGTATTCTGGCTGATGGGCTCGCTCGCCGACCGCAGCCTGATCCATGTCTGGCTGGTGCTGCCGCTGATGCTGGTCGGCTGGGTCCTGCTTCTTTCCTGCGCGCCGGCGCTGGACGGGCTCAGCCTCGGCGAGGACACGGCGCGCAGCCTCGGCTTCGATCTGACCTGGCTGCGCGCCCGGCTGATCGGCGGGGCGGCGCTCGCCGTCGGCAGCGCCGTCGCGGTCACCGGCGCGATCGGCTTCGTCGGCCTCGTCGTGCCGCATCTCCTGCGCCCGCTGGTCGGCCACAGGCCCGGCCGGCTGCTGCTGGTCAGCGGCTTCGGCGGCGCGATCCTGCTGCTCGCCGCCGACACGATGCTGCGCCTGATGCCGATCCGGCCCGAACTCAAGCTCGGCGTCGTCACCGCTTTGATCGGGGCGCCCTTCCTGTTCAGCCTGATCCAGCGCCTGCGGCGGGAGGCGTGATGCGTATCGAAGCGAACGGCATCGCGATCGCCTTCGACGGCAAGCCGATCCTCGCCGGGGTCGACCTTGCCCTGCGCCCAGGCGAACTCGTCGGGTTGATCGGCGCCAACGGCGCCGGCAAGACGACGCTGCTGCGCATCCTCGCCGACCTGCTGCCGCCGGCGGCGGGCACGGTGCTCTATGACGGCACGCCGGCAAGGACGCTGCGACGCCGCATGCTCGCCCGGCGGCTCGCCTTCCTTGCACAAGGCGGCGGCGTGCAATGGCAGATGCGAGCGGAGGCTGTCGTCGCGCTCGGCCGCCTGCCGCATCGGCGCCCCTTCGCCGACCTGACCGAGGCCGACCGCGCCGCGATCGCCAATGCCTTCGCCGCGGCCGATGCCAGCGCCTTTCGCGAGCGTAGCCTGGGTAGCCTCTCCGGCGGCGAGCGCATGCGTGTGCTGCTGGCGCGGGCGCTGGCGGTGGAGGCGGAGATGCTGCTCGCCGACGAGCCTTTGGTCGGGCTCGACCCGCGCCATCAGCTCGAGGCGATGGCGCTGTTCAGGCGTATCGCTGCTGGCGGAACCGGCGTCGTCGTCGTGCTGCACGATCTCGCGCTGGCCGGGCGCTTCTGCGACCGGCTCGTGCTGCTCGATGGCGGACGGGTCCTTGCGGAAGGCCCCCCGGCTGCCGTGCTCGACGACGGCAACCTCGCCCGCGCCTTCGGCATCGAAGTCGCTCGGGGCGATCGCGACGGCGAACAATTCATCCTGCCCTGGCAGGCCCTGGATACTGGAGAACCCCGCCGATGACGGCAGATGATGTGACCAGCCTGATCCGCCAGGAACTGGCGACCGCAACGACGCAGTGGAATCTCGGCACCTTCGGCGCCATCGCCGAATTTCTGCGCGATCCCGGCGAGCCAGTCGACCTCGGCGGTGGACCGGACCGACCTTTCGCCGTCACCGATCGCGGCGGCATCGGCTTCGATGATCTCTCCGGGGTCAGGCTCTTCGCCTCGGAAACCGCAGTCGGCTCGGGCTGGAGCCATCGCGTCGCGCTCTGCCTGCCGGAAGCCGCCTGCGCGATGAACCGGCGCACCGTTCTCACCGAGCTCGGCCCGGACGAGACGGCGCTGCGGCCGGAGGACCGCGGTGGCATCCTGTTCGACATGGGTCTCGGCACGCTGCAGGTCGACATCTGCATCCGCACCGACGATTCCGAGTTGATCGCGACCTTGCGCTCGGTCGCCGGCAGGAGCCTGTTCGAGGCCGGCAATCCGGCGATGGGCGCGATCGTCGCGAAGGGCCCGCATCGCGTCTTCATCAGCCGCGCCGGCCGCTGCGAGGTCTACCAGCCGATCCCGCCGGCCGACGGCAAGAGCCCGGAAGGGCCGCACACCCATGTCCTGCCGCAATTGCTGCGCAACGGCCGCACCCATGCCGCGACCGAGCCGGTGCCGAGCGGCTGGGTACCTTTCGCCCATCTCGTCCCCGCCCATCCGCTGAAGGACGCGATGGCCCGGCCGCGGCCTTGGGACGGCGCGGCGCATGAACGTTTCCAGGAGCTGCTCGCCGCCACGGGTGATCCGGAGCTGACGGCGCTGAAGCACCGGCTTCTGGAGGCGATCAACAGGGGGGCCGACCCCACCGATTTCAGAGAGCCGGCAAACAAATTCGCCCGCCACACCCTGCGGGTCACGCTGCGGCAATTGCGGGCCGGCTCGAAGCCGCCGGGCCTGTCGCACTGGCTGGAGACCTTCGACAAACAGGAGCCGGCGAGCGAGGATGCCGACGCCTACGGCCATGGCTGACGAGTGCTGCGATCGCGCCGCCTTTCAGCCCGGCAGCCGCGGTGTCGTCGCCCGCCAGATCGGATCGGGCTCGATGACGATGCCCTGCTGGGTGTTGCGGCCGGCGATCCGGTCGAGCAGCATCCGCATTGCCATCTCGCCGAGATCCTGCTTGGCGATCCGCAGCGTCGTCAACGCCGGCGAAACCAGATCGGAGGCCGGAATATCGTCGCAGCCGACCAGGGCGATGTCCTCCGGCACCCTGATGCCGGCCTGTTCGAGCGGCTTCATCAGGCCGAGCGCGATCAGGTCGTTATAGCAGATCATAGCATCGACCTGAGCAATCTCGGGCAGGAGCCTCGCGGCAATCTCGGCGCCACCCTGGAGATCCGGCGTGCAGGGCAGGTCGAAGACCAGCGACAGCCCATGGCGGGCCAGCGCCGCCTCGATTCCCTCGCGCCGCTTGCGCCCGCCCTGCGAGGCGGCCGGCCCAGCGGCGAAGCCGAAGCGCCGGCGCCCTTGAGCGATCAGCTGCGTCACCACGGCGTCGACGCCGGCGCGATAATCGACTTCGATCGTGCCGGCATGGCGCTTGGCGGCAGCGCGGTTGATCAGCACCACCGCCCGGTGCGGCGCGATCGCGCGCAATAGCCGCTCATCGTCGAGGCGGGCACTGCAGATGATCAGGCCATCGACGCGCTTGTCGAGCAGCATGCCGAGCACCTCCTCCTCGCGCTCGGGATCCTCGACGACATTGCAGGACAGCAGCGTGTAGCCGGCCGGCCGCGCCACCAGTTCGGCGCCGCGGATGATCTCGGGGAAGAACGGGTTGACGATGTCGGGCACGACGATGCCGACCGTGTTCGAGCGGTCGTTCTTCAGGCTCTTGGCGAAGGCATTGGGGCGATAGCTCAGCGCCTGCGCCGCTTCCAGCACGCGCCGGCGCGTTTCCTCGCCCGCGCCGCCGCGGCCGTTGAGCACGCGCGAGACGGTCATCGGCGAGACGCCGGCCGCTTCAGCGACATCGGTGATGGTGGGCGACCGCAAGGCCGGCTTCATGTCCATGCCGTCTTATCTCACGATATCGATATCGTTTTCCAGAGGCATCTTCGCTGAGGATAACTGCTGATTGCTGGGCAATTTCATCGATTATTGCGCCACATCGATCAGGGCTCCGGTGATCATCGCAAGGCTTGACGCCAGGATTGAGATAACGATAACGTAACTCCATAGCGCCCGCCACGAGCAGAAGGCGCAGCGGAGGAAACGATGGCAGCTTTCCCTGGGCGCGCCCTGCGTGGCGCCGCACTATCCCTGCTTCTCACCCTCTCCGGCGCAGTGGGCGCTGCCGAGTACAAGGAAGCGCCGGGGCTCGCCGAACTGGTCAAGGGCGGCAAGCTGCCGCCGGTGGCGCAGCGCCTGCCGGAGGCGCCACTGGTCCTCACCCCCGTCGAGAAGGCCGGAAAATACGGCGGCACCTGGCGCCAGGCGCTGATGGGCGGCAGCGACTCGCTGATCGAGCGCTCGGTCGGCTACACCCGCCTCGTTCGGTGGAACCGGGCCTGGACCGCAGTGGAGCCCGATGTCGCCGAGAAGGTCGACGTCAAGCCGGACGGCACCGAATACGTCTTCCATCTGCGTAAGGGCACGCGCTGGTCGGACGGGGCGCCGTTCACCGCCGACGACCTGGTGTTCTGGTACCAGGACGTGCTGATGAACAAGGAGCTGACGCCGTCGGTGCCGCGCTGGCTGCGCAGCGGCAACGACCCGGTCATCGTCGAGAAGATCGACGACGTCACCGTGAAGTTCCGCTTCACCGGGCCGAACGGCATGCTCCTGGAGAACATGGCGACGACCTTCGGCTCGGACATCCTGGCCGCGGCGCCGGCACATTACCTCAAGCAGTTCCACAAGAAGTACAATCCGGACGGCATCGACAAGCTCGTCGCCGACGCCAAGGCGGCCAACTGGTCGGCGCTTTTCCTCAACAAGACCAGCTTCCCTGGCCGCTGGCGCGCCACGGGGCGGCCGGTGCTCGATCCCTGGCAGCTCACCGTGCCCTATGGCGGCACCACCCGGGTCGTGCTCGAGCGCAATCCCTATTACTTCAAGGTCGATCCGGAGGGGCGCCAGTTGCCCTATATCGACCGCGTCACCTTCGACATCATGGGCGACCAGCAGGCGATCGTGCTGAAGGCGATCAATGGCGAGCTCGACATGCAGAACCAGCGCCTCAACGGGCTGGAGACGCGGATCGTGCTGGCGCAGAACCGCGAGCGCAGCGGCTATCGCCTGTTCAAGGCCCAGCCCGCCTGGTCGAACGCGATGTGCATCTCGCTCAACATGACCAGCAAGAACCCGGTGCTGCGCGAGATCTTCCGCAACCGCGATGTCCGCGTCGCGCTCTCGCTCGCGATCAATCGCGACGAGCTCAACGAGCTGATCTATGCCGGCCAGTCGCAGCCCTATCAGGCGGCGCCGCGCCCGGGCACCGCGCTCTACGATGCCGAGATGGCGACGCAGTACACCAAGTTCGACCCGAAGGGCGCCAACGAGCTGCTCGACAAGGCCGGCTTTGCCAAGCGCGACGGCCAGAAATTCCGGCTTGGCCCGGACGGCAAGCGCATCTCCTTCGCCGTCGATGCCGCCACCTCGCGCCGCTACCAGATCGACGCGCTCGAACTGATCAAGAAGTACTGGGCCGCGGTCGGCATCGAGATGCAGGTCAAGGCGATCGAGGAATCCTTCGCCTTCGCCCGCATGCTCGCCAATGAGCACGACGCCATGGTCTGGATCGGTGGCGGCGGCTACGACTTCCTCGGCGTCCTCGATCCGAAATGGTACTTCCCTTATGAGAACCAGGCCGCCTTCGCCTCGGCCTGGGGCATCTATTTCCAGAACCCGAACGATCCCAATGCCGAGGAGCCGCCGGAGCCGGCCAAGCGCCAGCAGGCGCTCTATGTCGAGATGCAGAAGACGCCCGGCACCGCCGGTCAGTTCGAGGTGATGAAGAAGATCCTCGCCATCACCCGCGAGCAGTTCTACGTGATCGGCACCAACATGGACGCCGACAATTACGGCGTCGTGAAGAACAACATGCGCAACGTGCCCGAGCTGATGCCGGACACCTTCTTCTACATGACGCCGGGCCCGACCAATCCGGAGCAGTATTTCTACGAATAGCTGCGGTCATTGAACCGGGACCCGCGGCCATTAGCCCCGGGCTCCCCGCCCCGCCCGACGCATCGGAGGCCTGTGATGCTCCGCTACATGCTGAGACGGCTCGTCTATACGCTCGGAACGCTGGCGGCGGTGTCGGTCGTCGCCTTCCTGGTGATCCAGCTGCCGCCAGGCGACTTCCTGACCTCGTTCAGCGCCAAGTTCGCCGAGCAGGGCGGCTCGCTCGACAATGACTCGCTGACCGCGCTGAAGCTGCGCTACGGACTCGATCAGCCCTGGTACGTCCAGTACTGGCTCTGGATCTCCGGTATCCTCTTCCGCGGCGATTTCGGCGAATCCTTCGAGTGGAACAAGCCGGTCTCCGAGCTGATGTGGGATCGCTTCGGCCTCACGGTCCTGCTCTCCGGCGTCACGCTCGTCGTCACCTGGCTCGTCGCCTTGCCGATCGGCATCTACAGCGCGGTCCGGCGCTATTCCTGGCTCGACTATGTCGTGACCTTCCTCGGCTTCCTCGGCCTGGCCATACCGAGCTTCCTGCTGGCCCTGGCGCTGATGTACGTGTTCTCGCGCTATTTCGGCATGAACGTCAGCGGCCTGTTCTCGCCTGACTACGTCAACGCGCCCTGGAGTCTCGCTAGGGTCGGCGACCTCGCCATGCATCTGTGGCTGCCGGTTTTCGTGCTGGCGACCCACGGCACGGCGGCGCTGATCCGTGTCATGCGCGCCAACCTGATCGACGAGCTCTACAAGCCCTATGTCCAGACCGCCCGCGCCAACGGGCTCGGCGAGGCCGAGCTCCTGTTCAAATACCCGGTCCGCGTCGCGCTCAACCCGTTCATCTCGACCATCGGCTGGGTGCTGCCGAACCTCGTCTCCGGCGCGATCGTCACCTCGGTGGTGATGAGCCTGCCGACCGCCGGGCCGCTGCTGCTCTCGGCTTTGCTGGCGCAGGACATGTACCTCGCCGGGAGCTTCATCCTGATGCTGAGCGTGCTGACCGTGATCGGCACGCTCATCTCCGACCTCCTGCTCGCGTGGCTCGATCCGCGCGTGCGCTACGCCTGAGGCCGGGATGAGCGACGTCGCCGCCCCCACCGCTCCCGAGACTGTCGCCCCGGCGGCTCGCCACTTCGCCGAGGCGGGCCAGTGGACGCTGATCTTCCGCCGCTTTCGCCGGCACAGGCTGGCCTATGCCAGCCTCTTCGTCGTGCTCGGCATCTATCTCGTCGCGCTGCTGGCCGAGTTCGTCGCGCCCTTCTCGCCCGACAGCTACAATGCCCGCTTCACCTATGGCCCGCCGCAGACGCTGAGATTCTTCGGCACCGACGCCGCCGGTGAGACGCATTTCATGTACGTCAACGGTTACCGGATGAGTTTCGATCCCGTGGCGCTGAAGCGGACCTTCGTCGTCGACGAGAAATCGGTCCATCCCGTCGTCTTCTTCGCCAAGGGCGAGCCATACAAGCTTCTCGGGCTGATCCCCTGGGACCGGCACCTGATCGGCCCGGCCGACCCGGCCCAGCCGATGTATCTCTGGGGCGCCGACCGGCTCGGCCGCGACGTGCTCTCGCGCACCATCCACGGCGCCCGCATCTCGATGTCGATCGGCCTGGTCGGGGTCGCAGTCAGCCTGTTCCTCGGCCTGCTGCTGGGCGGCATCTCCGGCTATTACGGCGGCTGGATCGACGAGGTCGTGCAGCGCTGCATCGACTTCCTGAAATCGATCCCGACCATCCCGCTCTGGATGGGGCTCGCCGCCGCGGTGCCGGCCAATCTCGACCCCCTCCTGGTCTATCTCTGGATCACCATCATCCTCTCGCTGATCGGCTGGACCGATCTGGCACGCGTCGTGCGTGGCCGCTTCCTCTCGCTGCGGACCGAAGATTTCGTGCTGGCGGCGCGGCTCGACGGCTGCTCGCGCCAGCGCGTGATCTGGCGGCACATGGTGCCCTCCTTCACCAGCCACATCGTCGCCTCGGTGACGCTGGCGATCCCGAGCATGATCCTGGCCGAAACCGCCCTCTCCTTCCTCGGCATCGGCCTGAAGGAGCCGGTGGTGAGCTGGGGCGTGCTGCTCAAGGACGCGCAGAGCATCCTGGCGCTGACCACGGCGCCCTGGCTGCTCGCCCCCGGCGTCGCAGTGGTCGTCGCCGTGCTCGCCCTCAACTTCCTCGGCGACGGAATTCGCGATGCGGCCGATCCCTATGCCTGAGCCAACGCCCATGCGCGGGGCGGCGGCGCCCTCGCCGCTCGTCGCCGTCAGCGACCTCAAGGTCCAGATCGGCACCGATGACGGGCTGGTGCGCGCTGTCGACGGCGTCACCTTCGACGTGCCGCGCGGGCGCACGCTCTGCATTGTCGGTGAATCCGGCTCGGGCAAGAGCGTCACCGGCCGGGCACTGATGAACCTTTTGCCGCCGAGCGGGCGTATCGCCGCCGGCAGCATCCTCTATGCCGGCCGCGACGGGCAGGCGGTCGACGTCACCAGGCTCGACCCGCGCGGCCGCCAGATCCGCTCCCTGCGCGGCAAGGAGATCTCGCTGATCTCGCAGGAGCCGATGGCGGCGCTCTCGCCGGTGCACACCATCGGCCAGCAGCTCGTCCCGGTGATCCGCCGGCATCTCAACCTGTCGAAGAAGGCGGCGCAGGCTCGCGCCGTCGAGATGCTCGGCCGCGTCGGCATCCCCCGGCCGGCCGAGCGATTGAACAACTATCCGTTCGAATTCTCGGGCGGCATGCGCCAGCGCGTCTGCATCGCGCTCGCTCTGTCCTGCCGGCCGCGCCTACTGATCGCCGACGAACCGACCACGGCGCTCGACGTCACCACCCAGGCCAACATCATCGACCTCTTGCAGGAATTGCAGCGCGAGGACGGGCTCTCGATCCTGTTCATCACCCACGATCTCGGCGTCGTCGCCGAGATCGCCGACGATGTCGCGGTTATGTATCTCGGCAGGATCGTCGAGCGCGGCACGGTCGACGAGATCTTCGCCGACCCGCGTCATCCCTATACCCGCGCATTGCTGAAATCCGTGCCGCGCCTCGGTTCCGGGCGCGGCTCCAGGCTCGCCGCCATCCGCGGCATGGTGCCCTCGCCTTTCGAGCGGCCGCAGGGCTGTGATTTCCATCCGCGCTGCGAGGCCGCCATCAAGGGCGTCTGCGACACCATCGATCCCGGCACGATCACGATCGGCCCGCGCCGCGGCGTGCGCTGCATCCTCGCCCGCGAGCCGGCCGCGCTCGGAGGTGCCGCCCATGGCTGAGATCCCGGCCCTGCCCCCTGACGTCCTGCTCGATGTGCGCGGGCTGACCAAGCTCTTCCCGCCACGGCGCAGCCTGTTCCAGCGCAAGGCCGCCAACCCGGTCCGCGCCGTCGAGGACGTCTCCTTCGAAATTCGGCAGGGCGAGACGCTTGGACTCGTCGGCGAATCCGGCTGCGGCAAGTCGACCGTGACGCGCCTCTTGCTCGGCATCCACCGGCCGACCGCCGGCACGATGCGCTATCGCCGCAAGGATGGCGGCAGCGTCGATCTCGACAGGCTTTCGGAGGATGAGCGCCTCGCCTATTGCACTGATCTGCGCATCGTCTTCCAGGACCCGCAATCCTCGCTCAATCCGCGCCTGCAGGTCCGCGACATCGTCGGCGAGGTGCTGAAGGTCAACAAGCTGGTGCCTCCGGCTGAGATCGAGGCCAAGGTCCGCGACCTCCTCGCCAAGGTGGGCCTCCGGCCCGAATACGCCCGGCGCTATCCGCATGCCTTCTCCGGCGGCGAGCGCCAGCGCGTCGGCATCGCCCGGGCGCTCGCCACCCATCCGCGCCTCGTCGTGCTCGACGAGGCCGTCTCGGCGCTCGATGTCAGCGTCCGGGCGCAGACGCTCAATCTGCTGCGCGACCTGCAGGAGGAGTTCGGGCTGACCTATCTGTTCGTCAGCCATGATCTCAGCGTGATCGAATACATCTGCGACCGCGTCGTGGTGATGTATGTCGGCCAGGTCGTCGAGATCGCGACCTCCGAGGCGCTCTTCGCCCGGCCGCTGCATCCCTATACCGAAGCGCTGCTCTCGGCCCTGCCGATCCCCGATCCCGCCCAGCGCCGGCAGAACCGCCGCATCCGCCTGCCGGGCGAGGTCGCCGACCCCGCCAATCGCCCACCCGGCTGCGCCTTCCATCCGCGCTGTCGCTTCGCCACCGAGGCCTGCCGCACCACGCCGCCGCCCCTGCGCGATCTCGGCGGCCGCAGCGTCGCCTGCCACCACGCCGAGGCGCTCGCGCTCAAGGGCGTCGAGACCATCCAGACCGGACACGCCAATGCCTAAGCACATCCGCGCCCGCGACAACGCCAACCGCGCCATCGTCCATGACGATCCCGGCCTGCCGCATGTCCATTTCAACCTGCTGCGCTTGCAACCCGACGAAGGCCTGGAGCAAGCGCTACCCGCCCATGAGAGCGTCCTCGTCGTGCTCTCCGGCACCGCCGACATCATCGTCGACGGCGAGCGCTTCGCCGCGGTCGGCAAGCGGGCCGACATCTGGTCCGGCGAGGCGGATTCGGTCTACGCCCCGCCGGGGGCCAAGGTCCGGCTGGAGAACGCGACCCGCCCCACCGAGATCGCCGTCGCCGGCGGGCTCTGCGACGAAGCGGGCTTCAAGCCCTTCCGGATCACGCCGCAGGAGGTCGCGATGGTCGATGTCGGCTCGCCCGACACCCATAGCCGCCGCCGCATCTTCCATATCCTCGGCCAGAACGGCCAGGGCCGCGCCGGTAACCTCCTGGTCAGCGAGCTCTATGCCGATCCCGGCTGCTGGTCCGGCTATCCCCCGCACAAGCACGACACCGATCGCGCCGGCGAAACCGCCCATGACGAGCTCTACCATTACCGCTACCAGCCCGGCAGCGGCTTCGGCGCCCAGATCATCTATGCCGACGGCAAGTCCGACTGCTTCATGGTGCAGGACGGCGACACCGTGCTTGTCGATCGCGGCTATCACCCGACCGTCACGTCGCCCGGCCACCGCGCTTACATCTTCACCATCCTGGTCGGGAAGACGCAGCGCGGCCTGGTCCAGCACTTCGACGAGCGCCACGCCCATCTGATGGCGGCGATCCCCGGCATCCAGTCGATGCGCGACAAGTTCAAATAGCCAGAAACTTAGCCGGCAATTTCCTGTTCAGCGAAGGACCCGTCATGTCCGACACGACCCGCATCCGCATCGACCTTTCCGCGCCGACCATGCCGCTCCGGCGCTTCTGGCGCAGCACCGGTTTTTCGCCGGCCGAACTGCTGCTGGAGCCGGAGATGCGACAGACGCTGGCCTATGTCGGCGGCGTGCCCAATCGCGGCATCGAGTACATGCGCGTGCACTACATGCTCGACCTCGTCACCGCCTCAAGCTTCGGCCAATACGATTGGTCGCGGCTCGATGCGGCGATCGACGTGATGCTGGAGCACCGCATCCGGCCCTTCTTCGAGCTGATGGGCAATCCCTCCTATATCTACAGCGATTTCAACGACGTCGGCCAGGCGCATCACTGGCGTGACTTCATGAGCGAGATGGCGCAGCGCTATCAGGCCCGCTACGGCGCCGACGAACTGCGGGCCTGGTATTTCGAGACCTGGAACGAGCCGGACATCTGGTGGAAGCTCGGCGGCGAGACCGGATTCAACAACTATTACGATGCCTGCTCGGAGGCCCTTAAGGCTGTCGATCCCCAGCTCAAGTTTGGCGGCCCCGGCGTCGCCCGGCGCATCCCGCCGATCTTCAAAAGCTTCCTCGCCCATTGCGACACCGGCACCAACCTGTTCACCGGCGAGACCGGCGTGCGGCTGGATTTCATCTCGGTGCACGAGAAGGGCGCCAAGAAGCACGCCGAGGATCTGACGCCGAACAGCCTGTCGATCATCCGGCACGAGATGATGGCGGTCGATTATATCCGCGAGCATCATCCGCGCTTCGCCGGCCTGCCTTTCGTCAACGACGAATGCGACCCGCAGATCGGCTGGCATCTCTACCATACCTGGCATGGCATGCCTTATTTCGCCGGGCTCGCCGCCAAGATCGTCGACCAGCACCAGCGCCTGATGATCGACGGCGAAGGCGTCGACTACGAGGTGCTCAGCAACGACAACGGCTTCGTCGGCCATTGGGGCCACCGCACGCACCTGACCTATTTCGGCAAGCGCCCGGTCCGCGCCGCCCAGGCCGAGCACAAGACCGACATCGCCGCGCTCGAGGCCCGCCGCGCCGAGCCGGAGCCGTTCGACCTCGTCAAGAAGCCGGCGCTCAGCCTCATGGAGCTGCTCGGCCTGCTCAGCGAGCGCCGTTTCGACCTGGGCGGCCAGGGCCTCGATCCCGACCGCGTAGGCCTCGGCGCGATCGCGACAGCGCTTGGACGCGGCGAGAAGCCCTCCGGCGCCAGCGTCCTGCTCTACAACAGCGTCGACCGCATCTGGCAGTCGGGCGAGAGCACGGTCGCGCTCGATTTTTCCGGACTGCAGCCCGGCGCCTATGCGCTCGCCAGCTTCCGCATCGCCCATGGCAAGGGCGACCCCTTCACCGTCTGGGAAGACCTCGGGGCGCCCGATCTGCCGAACGCAGCCGAGCTCGCAGCGATGCGGATGGCGCAGGAACCGGCCCTGAGCATCGAGCATTTCCAGATCGGGGGCGCCAAAGCCGAGCACGAGCTGAAGCTCGACATGCCGCTGCCTTCTGTGGCGCTGGTCGCGCTGGTCCGTCGTGATGATGCCGCGCCCGCCGCGCCCTCCACTCCCAGGATCAGCCGCTTCGGCGGCCTCAACGGCGAGAACCGCGTGCTGTTCTGGGAGCCGGCGCCCTATGAGGGCGTCCAGCTCTTCGACGTGCTCTGGAGCGCCGGCGAGAGCGGCCCCTGGCAGGTGATCAACCCGGTCGGCCTACTCTCCAGCGTCTATCTCGATAGCAGCGTCGGGGCTGGCTTCTACCGCATCCGCGCCCGCGACCTGTTCGGCCGCGTCAGTGCCGAGAGCGGCAGCGTGCGCGCCGACTGAGAGGCAAGGGGGTTGGAAGGGGCTGGCCGTCGGCGCAGGCGTCTTTACACTGGCTCGAAGCTGGAGGCTGTCAGCCTCCTCGTTCGGACGGGCCTTGGACATGACGTTGCGACTGAGCCGCTTCACCACCCTCACCCTCTGCATCCTGGTCGCGCTCGTCACGATCCCGCTGGCCTTCAGCCATCCCTGGCTCTGGCTGCCCGGCCTGCTGGCGTTGCTGCTGGCGCTGCTCGGTCTCTGGGATCTCGCCCAGACCGAGCACGCCATCCAGCGCAATTATCCGGTGATCGGCCATATCCGCTGGTTCGCAGAATTGGTCCGGCCAGAGCTGCGCCAGTACCTGTTCGAGGCGGACGAGGAGGCGGCGCCATTCTCGCGCTCGCAGCGCTCGCTGGTCTATCGCCGCGCCAAGAACCTCGCCGGCGACCATCCCTTCGGCACGCTGCTCGACGTCTACAGAGACGGCTACGAATTCATCGGCCATTCGACCCGGCCGGCACCGGTCTCGGATCCCGAGAGCTTCCGCATCACCATCGGTAACGGCCAGTGCCGGCAGCCCTATTCGGCTTCGGTCTTCAACATTTCGGCAATGAGCTTCGGCTCGCTCTCCGCCAATGCGATCCGGGCGCTCAACACCGGCGCCCGCCTCGGCCGCTTCAGCCACGACACCGGCGAGGGCAGCATCAGCCCCTATCACCGCGAGGGCGGCGGCGACATCGTCTGGGAGCTCGGCAGCGGCTATTTCGGCTGCCGCGACGAGGTGGGTCGTTTCGACCCCGAACGTTTCGCGAGGCAAGCAGTCGATCCCCAGGTCAAGATGATCGAGATCAAGCTGAGCCAGGGCGCCAAGCCCGGCCATGGCGGCATCCTGCCGGGGCCCAAGGTGACGCCGGAGATATCCGCGACCCGCGGGGTGCCGGTCGGGCGCGACTGCGTCTCGCCGCCGAGCCACAGCGCCTTCTCGACGCCGCTGGAGATGATGGCCTTCATCGCGCAGCTGCGCGAGCTTTCGGGCGGAAAGCCGGTGGGCTTCAAGCTCTGCCTCGGCCATCCCTGGGAGTTCATGGGCATGGTCAAGGCGATGCTGGAGAGCGGCGTCGTGCCCGACTTCATCGTCGTCGACGGCGCCGAGGGCGGCACCGGCGCCGCTCCGGTGGAGTTCAGCGACCATATCGGCCTGCCGATGCGCGAGGGCCTGCTCTTCGTCCACAATGTGCTGGTCGGCGCGGGCTTGCGCGACAAGATCAAGATCGGCGTCGCCGGGCGCATCGTCAGCGCCTTCGACATCGCCAGCGTGCTCGCAATCGGCGCCGACTGGGCCAATGCCGCGCGCGGCTTCATGTTCGCGCTTGGCTGCGTCCAGTCGCTCTCCTGCAACACCAATCGCTGCCCGACCGGCGTCGCGACGCAGGATGCCGTGCGCCAGCGGGCGCTGGTCGTGCCGGACAAGGCGCAGCGCGTCCACCGCTTCCACGCCAACACGCTGCACGCACTGGCCGACATGCTGGCAGCGGCCGGCCTGACTCATCCCGAGCAGCTCGGCCCGCACCACCTCGTGCGCCGCGTCAGCGCCACCGAGATCCGCCTGTTCTCCGACCTGCACGTCTTCCTGCAGCCGGGCGAATTGCTGACCGGGCTCTGCGAGCATGCGTTCTATCGCCGCAACTGGGACCTCGCCCGCACCGACAGCTTCGACAGAGTGTCGTGAGGCATTCAACAGCGACGAGGAAAAACATCTGACGCACAAGGCGGGCGCGTAACAAGACCGTAGCCTTCCCGACAGAAAATGCTCAGTATCGACTCGGGATAGGATACACGCTCCGTGCCTGTCGATTGGCGGGGCGAAACGGCGAAGGAATATGTGATGTCTGAGCGTTCACGGATGGCACGCGCGAAGCGGATGTCTTCGACCTTGCCTCTCTCCGTCATGGCGCTTGCAGCCGCTTTCGCCTTCGGACCGGGAACCGGCGCCCTCGCCCAGCAGCCGGCGCCCGCCGCCATCCCGGTCGGCACCGTGATGGCCGAGAAGCGCGCCATCACCCAGACCGCCGACTTCGTCGGACGGATCGAGGCGGTCAACCGCGTCGACGTCCGCGCCCGCGTCACCGGCTATCTCGAGGACGTGCTGTTCAAGGACGGCTCCACCGTCGCCGAGGGCGCGCCGCTTTTCCGGATCGAGCGCGCGCCCTTCGAAGCGGCGGTCGAGCAGGCGCAAGGCGCGCTGGAGCGTGCCCAGGGCACCTTGCAGAACGCCACCGTGCAGCGCCAGCGCGCCGAGGAACTGCTCAAAACCAATGCCGGCTCGGTCGCCATCCGCGACCAGCGGGTCGCCGAGGAGAAGGGCGCGCAGGGCGACCAGACCACCGCCGAGGCCAATCTGAAGACCGCCCAGATCAATCTCGGCTACACCGAGATCAAGGCGCCGATCGCCGGCCGCATCGGCCGCACCAAGGTGACCAAGGGCAATGTCGTCGGACCCGACAGCGGCGTGCTGGCGCAGATCGTCAGCGACGATCCGATGTACGTCACCTTCCCGGTCAGCCAGCGCGAGTTCCTGGCGCTGAAGACCAACCGGCTGCCTGCGGACGGCTCCGCCCCGCTCGTCAGCCTGAAGTTCTCGGACGGCTCGACCTATGACCAGAAGGGCCGCGTCGACTTTGTCGATGTCTCGGTCGAGCGCGCCACCGATACCGTGCTGGTGCGCGCCACGCTCCCGAATCCGACCGGCAAGCTGCTCGACGGCACGCTGGTGCGCGTCGCCGTCCAGGCTGACAAGAGCGAGGAGAAGGTGCTGGTGCCGCAATCGGCGCTGATCGCCGACCAGCAGGGCTCCTATGTCTTCGCCGTCGAGGACGGCAAGGCGGTGGCCAAGCGCGTCAAGGTCGGGGTCCAGGCCGGTTCCTATGTCGCGATCGACCAGGGCCTGTCCGGCAACGAGCAGATCGTCATCCAGGGCCTGCAGAACCTCCGCCCCGGCGTGCCGGTGCTCGCTTCGCCCGTGACCCTGACGACCGGCCGGAGCTGAGCCGATGCTGAGTTCCGTCTTCGTCGACCGGCCCCGGCTGGCGATCGTCATCGCGCTCGTCACCACGATCGCCGGCCTGCTCTCGCTGTTCGCGATTCCCGTCGCGCAATATCCGGACATCGTGCCACCGCAGATCTCGGTGCGCGCTTCCTATCCCGGCGCCTCGGCCGCCGTGGTCGAGCAGACGGTCGCCCAGCCGATCGAGGCCCAGATCGTCGGCACCGACAAGATGCTCTACATGAAGAGCGTCAGCGGCAATGACGGCAGCTATTCGCTGCAGGTTTCGTTCGAGCTCGGCACCAACCCCGACATCAACAACGTCAACGTCAACAACCGCGTCCAGCTCGCTCTGTCGAAGCTGCCGCAGGAGGTCCAGCGCGCCGGCGTGACGGTCAAGAAGCAGTCCTCGGCCCTGCTCGGCGTCATCGCCGTCTATGCGCCGAAGGGCAATTACGACACGCTGTTCGTCTCGAACTACGTCACCATCAACCTGCTCGACCCGATCAAGTCGACGGCCGGCGTCGGCGACGCCTCGCTCTTCGGCGCCCAGGACTATGCCATCCGCGCCTGGGTCCGCACCGACGCCCTCACCGGCCTGGGCCTCACCACAGGCGACGTCATCGCGGCGATCCAGGGCCAGAACGCACAGGCCGCCGTCGGCCGCATCGGCGCCCGCCCGATCTCCGACGACCAGCAGCTGCAGCTCAACATCCAGACCAAGGGCCGCCTGACCTCGCCGGAGGAATTCGGCAAGATCGTGCTGCGCACCAATGCCGACGGCTCGATCCTGAGGCTCTCGGACGTGGCGCGCCTCGAGCTCGGCGCCGCCAATCTCGACCGCGATACCCGCCTGAACGGCGGCCCGGCCGTGCTGATCGGCGTCTACCAGGCGCCCGGCGCCAACGCGCTCACCGCGCTCGAAGCGGTCAAGAAGACGATCGGCGACCTCGAGAAATCCTTCCCCGACGGCCTTGCCTGGAAGGTCACCTACGACCCGACCGCCTTCGTCACCGCCACGATCCACGAGGTCCAGAAGACGCTGATCGAGGCCTTCGTCCTCGTCGTCATCGTCGTCTACCTGTTCCTCGGCAATCTCCGGGCGACGCTGATCCCTACCGTCGCCGTGCCGGTGAGCCTGATCGGCGCCTTCATCGTGCTCAACGCCATCGGCTATTCCGCCAACACCGTCTCGCTGCTCGCCGTGGTGCTCGCCATCGGCATCGTCGTCGACGACGCAATCGTGGTGATCGAGAACGTCGAGCGCGTGATGGAGGAGCATCCCGAGCTGACCCCGGCCGAGGCGACCAAGCGCGCCATGGGCGAGATCGTCGCTCCGATCATCGCGATCACGCTGGTGCTGCTCTCGGTCTTCGTGCCGGTCGCCTTCATCCCCGGCATTTCCGGCGAGCTCTTCCGCCAGTTCGCCGTGACCGTCGCGGTCGCGATGGTGCTCTCGGCGATCAACGCGCTGACGCTGTCGCCGGCGCTCTGCGCCATCCTGCTGCGGCCGCATCACGGGCCGCGGCGCGGCCCGATCGGCTATGTCATGCGCGGCATCGACTGGACGCGCGATCGCTACGGCAACGGCGTGGCGCGCCTCGTGCGCGTCTCGGCGATCAGCCTTGCCCTGACCGCCGCCTTCGGCGCCGGCATCTATGCCATGGGCCGGGTCACGCCGACCGGCTTCCTGCCGGAGGACGACCAGGGCGCCTTCTTCGTCGTCGCCCAATTGCCCGACGGCGCCTCGATCGCCCGGACATCGGCGCTCGCCGCCGAGGTCGAGGGCATCCTGAAGACGGAGAGCGCGATCGCCGACTATTCCACGGTCATCGGCCTCAACTTCATCGACAACTACTCGCAGCCCAATGCCGGCTTCTTCGTCGTGACGCTGAAGCCGTTCGACCAGCGCACCAGCCGGGAGGACTCGGCTTCGGCGGTCATCGCCCGCCTCGCCCAGAAATTCCGCACGGTGCGCGCCGGCAACGTCGTCCCGATCGCGCCGCCGCCGATCATCGGCCTCGGCAGCGGCGGCGGCTTCAGCTATGTGCTGATGGACATGGGCTCGGCCGACCCCAAGGCGCTCGGCCAGGCCCTGCGCGGCCTCACCGTCGCGGCCAACCAGGAGCCGCAATTGCGGCGGGTGTTCTCGACCTTCTCGGATTCGGCGCCGTCGATCTATCTCGACATCGATCGCGACAAGGTCCAGATCCTCGGCGTCGCGCTGAGCGACGTCTTCCAGGCGCTGCAGGCCTCGCTCGGCGGCTACTACGTCAACGACATGAACCTGTTCGGCCGCACCTGGCAGGTCCAGGTCCAGGCCGATGGCGCCGACCGCGCCTCGGTCGACGACATCTATCGCATCAATGTCCGCAGCAAATCCGGCGACATGATCCCGCTGCGCTCCTTCGTCGAGGCCAAGGTGGTGGTCGGCCCGCAGGCGCTGATCCGCTACAACAACCGCCTCGCCGTGACCCTGCAGGGCTCGCCCGCTCCGGGCGTCTCCTCCGGCCAGGCCTTGCAGGCGATGGAAGCGGTCGCAGCCAGGACCCTGTCCTCGGGCTATCGTGGCGCCTGGACCGACGTCTCCTTCCAGGAGAAGCGGGCCGAGGGGCAGACGACGATCATCCTCGCCTTCGCGCTGCTGTTCGCCTACCTCTTCCTGGTCGCGCTCTATGAGAGCTGGACCATCCCCGTGCCGGTGTTGCTCTCGGTCGCGGTCGGCATCCTCGGCGCCTTCCTGGCGATCGTCGTGGCCGGGCTGACGCTCGACCTCTACGGCCAGATCGGCATCGTCGTGCTGATCGGCCTCGCCGCCAAGAACGGCATCCTGATCGTCGAGTTCGCCAAGGAGCTGCGCGAAAAGGGCCACCCCTTGCTGCATGCGGCGACCGAGGGCGCGCGCCTGCGCTTCCGCCCGGTGATGATGACCTCCTTCGCCTTCATCCTCGGCCTCTTGCCGCTGGTGATCGCGGAGGGCCCCTCGATGCTCGCCAGGCGCCATGTCGGCACGCCGGTCTTCGGCGGCATGCTGGCAGCGTCCCTCATCGGCATCTTCGTGATCCCGGCGCTCTATGTCGTGTTCCAGGGCCTGCGCGAGCGCCTGCGGCCCTCGACCCGGCCCAAGGAGGAGCAGGCCTGAGCCGGCCCTTGCATCGACGGGCCGTCATGCCGGCCCGTCGATGACGATGCGATCCTGTCCAGCCGCCGCCATGGCCCTGAGCTGGGCCAGCGCGACCGGCAGCAGCTCGGGACGGGCGTCGAAGCGGAAGCGGACGATCTGCGGCAACCGAAGCAGCCGCACGCCCGCCTCGCTCAGCACGAGCTCGACATGGTCGCGGCGCCCCGCCAGCTGGACCACCTCGCGGCCGTCGCAGGCCAGGTCCTGGTCGGTGCGCTCGATATAGAGCAGATCCTCGACCCGCGGCGGCTGGTGGCCGCTGTGCTGGCGGCCGCAGGCAAGATGCAGGACATCGAGCGGATCGCTCGCCGATGAAAAGCCGAACGAAAGCACGAGGAGGTCGCCGTTCTCGGTGAAGACCTCTGCGATCTCGAAGCCGTCCGCGTCATTCTCCAAGTCGGCAGGCCTCCTGAAATGTTGCCTCGCTCGGAGCAGCCACGATCGGATTGAATCGATCAGCCTGAGGTGCAAGCGGATCGGAGCATGCTTTCGGGCAGCATGGTGCAGGATCGGTTGAGCGACCTTCAAATTCCCGCATTGCCGAAGCGGCGGGGATCGGCTATCCAGCCTGCACGGTTAGCGCCCGTAGCTCAGCTGGATAGAGCGTTGCCCTCCGAAGGCAAAGGTCACACGTTCGAATCGTGTCGGGCGCGCCATTTCGGTTCAAAAGAGCGAACCGCGTTTTCTGCCAAGGCACCATGCGCCACTGCCTTTTCAAGGGTGGCCTTGTCGCTGACGATGCGGACGACATGGTCGTCCACCTCGATCCGATCGACCACAGAGCGGATATAGGCTTTCCGGAACGGGATCTCGCCGGTCGTGATATTGTCGCGCATGACGCGGCTGAACGCATCAATCGAGACTGGATCAAGGGTGCGCGGTCCGGACTGGCCGCGTGTGATTCGGTCAAGCACAGCTTTCGCCTTGTCGCGGCTGAGCTTCAGATCGGCGATTCGTTCTTTCAGGACATCGTCGAGCTCGGTCATGCCATTCTCCACCATGCGATAGAGCCGTTTCAGCTTCTCTTCCGCTTCCGAGACATCCCCCCGCAAGGCTGTGACGCGCTGATCGATCTCTGCTGCCTGTCCGAGACGGCGTTCCTGGATCGAGGCCAGGAGCGCGGCCAAGCTATCGGGCTAAAGCAGATGCTCGGCGAGCTGATCTGTGACGAGGGTGTCGAGCTTGTCCATGGCAATGACTTACACCGAGCTCGGAGCTGATGTTTGCGTATTGTCGGAGGCCTTGATCGATCGGCTTGCGCTACGCCATCGGCTCACGGTCGAGATCGACCGATCATTCGGGTTCGGTCGGCCGCTTCGGCAATTCGAGAGAGCATCCCGAAGGCTACTTATCGACGGTTGCGCTGAAGCCTCCAGCCAAGCCTTCGCATTGGCTCATCAAATGGCGCTATTCGAGGCGCAGGATGTGACGGCAGCGGTTTTGGCCCAGGCCGGCTTTCGCAGCGCGAGCGCCAATGCCCTCTGCTCCGTTGCCCTCGCCAATATTTCGCTGGCGCCCTGATGTTGCCCTACGGGAAAATTCCTGGACGCAGCCCGGCAGCACCGCCACGATCTCGGCATCCTGACGCACCTGTTGGGGGCAAGCCTGGAACAGGTGGCGCATCGCCTATCCACCTTGCAGCGACCGGGCGCGCGGGGAGTGCCGTTCTACTTCCTCCGTATCGACCGCGCGGGAAAGATCACCAAGCGCCACAGCGCCACCCGTCTGCGTTTTGCGCGCTATGGCGGAGCCTGCCCCCTCTGGAACATTCAGCAGGCATTCGAGACCCCGGATCGGATGCTCGCCCACATCGCCTAGACGCCGGACGGAACCCGCTACCTCTCGTTGGCGCAGGCGATTACGACGTCAGGGATCGGCACAGCTCGGTGCGACGGCGGTAGGTTCGGCGCCCTGGAACGACACGGAACGCGGTTTCAGGCCGGCCTCGGCACTGAGAACTGCCACTGCCCGCCATATTCTCAGCGTATCGCCCCCTGCTTCCAATCGAAATGGACGCCTCGGCGCCAACCGAGAAGATGGCCAAGTCCTCGTCGACCGGCGAGTGCGAGAAACCTGAAAGCCGTCTCTCTATGAAATCCGATCAAACCCGACGTCAGGCCATGGACATTGCTTCTCAGTTCACGGAAATCGCGACAGCCCTGATCAGCGATAATCTCGAACGGTTGCCCGGCGCGATCGGCCTTCGGCCATTCCACAATGGTCGCCATATGGTCGGCGTGGCGTTGACCGTCCGCACGCGCCCAGGTGACAATCTAGCCATCCATCAGGTGCTTGAACTGGTGAAGCCGGGCGATGTCATCGTCGTGGACGGTGGAGGCGCCGTCGACCGCGCGCTAGTCGGCGAGATCATGGTGGCGATCGCTGCGAAGCGCGGTGCGAGGGGCTTCGTGCTCGACGGGGCGATCCGCGATGCAGCCGCCCTCGGCATCGGCGACTTTCCGGTTTTCGCGCGCGCCGCCATCCATCGCGGTCCCTACAAGAGCGGACCCGGCGAGATCAATCTGCCGGTATCGATCGGTGGGCAGGTCATTTTCCCCGGGGATATCGTCGTCGGCGACGCGGATGGTGTTGTCGGATTCGCTCCGGCGCAGGCTGAAGCGCTCCTCGTCGCGGCTCGCGCCCAGGCTGCCAAGGAAGCTGAGATGATGCGGAGCATTGCCGCCGGGACCTACAAGGGCGCCTACGCTCGGTGACTCGCAGACCGAGCCCCCCAGAGAAGGGCTCCGTTCAGGAGGTCCGGTCCTCGCCACCGTAGCCAGCCCCATTTGATCGACTTTCGAGATATTGGCCGCATCAGCCGCACCCTAGGAGACCGCCATGACCGACAACCCCAAGAAGGCCAGTGCCGAGGATCGCGAACTCGTCGCGTTGTTTGCCGGCCTCGATACGCCAGGCGTCTCCGACGCGTTGGACAAACTCGGCCTACATGGCCAAGCCTTCGGCATCCGCCCGCTCGTCGACTATCCGGACGTCACCGTTGGCCCGGCCTTCACCGTCAAATACATACCTGCCTCCTCTCCGGCCGGGACGGTTGGCGACTTCATCGATGACGTCGCAGAGGGCGACATCATCGTGATCGACAATGAAGGCCGCACCGACTGCACGGTCTGGGGAGACATCATGACCCAATATTCCGGTATCCGCGGGATCGCCGGAACCGTCATCAATGGTGTCTGCCGCGACGTGAATCGCGCCTTGAGCGATGGCTATCCGATGTTCAGCCTCGGCCGCTTCATGCGCACCGGCAAAGATCGCGTCCAGGTTGACAGTATCAACGGCACCGTGTCCGTCGGGACCGTGCGCGTCGTGTCGCGCGACCTCGTCGTGGCAGACGCCAATGGCGTCGTTATCGTCCCGCGTGACCGTGCCCGCGACGTCGCCAACACCGCGCGCGCGATTGAGAAGAGCGAGACCGCGATCCGTGAGCAGATCGAGCGGGGCGCCACGATCGGAGAGGCCCGCGCGGCGATGGGCTACCATACACTCCAGCGGAGGGCATGATGAGCGAGCCTTCCCTCGCCACATGGTCGCTCACTGGTGCTCCGTCCTTTGGCTTGAATCGCTTTCTGGCGGCGGCACGGCCTTCGGCGACCTACCAGGTCATGGACCGGGTGGCGGCAAAACGAGCCTCCGGAGCGCAGGTCATCTCGTTGAGCGCCGGCGAGCCGGATTTCGACACTCCGATGCACATCCGCGAGGCCGGCATCACGGCTATCCGCACAGGCCAGACCCGCTATACGCAGGTCGCGGGGCTCCGCTCTCTGAGGGAAGCGATCGCACAGAAGTTCGAACGCGAGAATGGCCTGCCGGTCGATTGGCGGGACACGCTCGTCTGCAGCGGTGGCAAGCAGGTCATCTTCAACGCCATGGCGGCGACGCTTAACGAAGGCGACGAGGTTATTATTCCCGCGCCGTACTGGGTCAGCTATCCCGAGATCGTTCAACTTTGCGGCGGCAAATCGGTGGTCGTGCCATGTGCATCGGAGAGGGGCTTCAAGCTGATGCCGGCTTCGCTGCGAGCGGCCATAACGCCCGCGACCCGCTGGATCATTCTCAACTCGCCGTCCAATCCAACCGGCGCTGTATATTCGCGAGACGAGTTGCTGACGCTGGCAGAGGTCCTGCTTGAGCATCCTCGCATCCTGGTCTTCTCAGACGAGATCTATGAGCATCTGATCTTCGACGGAGCCGAGTTCCACACGATCGCCCAAGTCGAGCCACGTCTGCGCGAACGCACATTGACGATGAACGGCGTCTCCAAAGCCTATGCCATGACGGGCTGGCGTATCGGCTTCGGTACGGGACCCCGCTGGCTCATCGAGAACATGGAGAAGCTTCAAAGCCAGCAGACGTCCGGCGCTTGCACGATCTCCCAGCATGCCGCTCTGGCCGCATTGACCGGTCCCCAGGATTCGGTCCGGGAAGCAAGAAGGATCTTGCAGCAACGCCGCGACATGATGGTCGCGCTCCTCAATCGCGCGCCAGGCCTGCATTGCGACAGTCCCGCAGGAGCCTTCTATGCCTTCCCGTCATGCAGGGGGGTAATCGGCAAGATCTCGGCCGCCGGCGCGCGGCTGAGCTCCGACGAGGATGTCGCGACTGCTCTCCTGGATGAAACGGGCGTTGCGACGGTTCACGGCAGCGCTTTCGGTCTACCCGGGTTCATTCGCATTGCATACGCGCTCGACGATCGCACGTTGGCTCGAGCTTGCAACCTCATCATTGACTTCTGCCACAGCCTGAAGCCGTCATTCGGCGCATCGGAACATGCACGATAACAGTGTGCCACGATAGGTCATTAGCCGGATCAAGAGCATGCGCAGCCGGATTTGCCTTGGCGCCGAAAGCGGGCTCCTGGGATGAACGTGGCGGCGATGGCCGTGGCGCGACCAGGCGATCATAACGGCCCATCGCGTGGGTGATCACCTTGCAGCTTCTCGAAAGCAGCGTACGCGTCGTATAGCGGGCGCTTCGTTGGGCTCGGCCGGCGAGATATATCCGATCACGAAGGCGATCATCCGAACAGGGGCGCCGGCCGCGCGGATCGGAGCCCCTTTTCCAGTTCGATATGTTGCCGGACGATCTGGATCAAAGCCACCAAAGCCGGATTGTGATTATCGGAGTTCCAAGCCATTCCGATCGTTACGACATCGACATCCTGGACGAGCGGCCGGAATACGACTTTTCCCGATCCCAAGCTGCTGATGCTGTTCGGCACAAGTGCGATCCCCAAGCCACACGTCACGAAGGCGATTTGGGATACGATGGATGCCGCCTCATGGAGGATGTGAGGGGAGAAGCCCGCCCCGAAGCAGGCCGCGATGATGCTATCGTAATAGAATGGGCTTATTCGCCTCGGAAAGAGGATCATCGGCTGGCCGGCTAGGTCCACCAGATCGATCTTCTGTCGCTGCGCCAGCTTATGCTCCAGCGGAACCGCTACGATGAGCTGATCGCTGACGATGGGCTCGATCGAAATATCGAGCAGGGGGCTTCCAATCCGGCCGAAGACGATATCGATCTGACGCGCTCGAAGGGCGTCTACCGCCGCGGCGGTATCCAATTCGGTTATCGTGAGTGCTGTGCTCTCGAAATCGGCCCGAAACGTTCGAATCACATCGGGAAGAATTGTCAGCATTGCCGAGGTGATGGCCCCGATCGCCAAGGACGATGCGCGACCTGCACGAGCCTCGAGAACCAGGCTTTCGATGCGCTTCGCCTGATCTGCGAGCCGTTGGACGGCGGGCAGAATCGCTTCTCCTTCCGCCGTAAGCGCAACGCCGCGTTGTGATCGATCGAACAGCCGAACCCCGAGAACCCGCTCCAGGATTTTGATCTGCTGGCTGAGCGGCGGTTGAGAAATGCCGAGTTTCTCAGCAGCTCGACCGAAATGCCGCATCTCAGCGACCGCCAGAAAATACCATAAATGCCTGAGCAGCCGAAAGTCGATCACGGTCATATTTTTTGTATATCGACCGTGGTTGTCAATAGGATTGGAGACTCCCGACGAAGCCGTGAATTGTGCTGCTGAACGCACATAAAGGCTTTGGGAAACATGCTGAATCGGTTGAGCGAACTCGATACTTGCACCGTATCCGATGCGCTGGACAGCCTTGGCCTGGCTGGCGCGACGATTGGGGTGCGCCCGCTTTGGAAGTGCCCCAAGATCGTTGGTCGCGCGATGACCGTCCGAGCAGGGCCCAAGATCGATGCGGCGCCGACCGATCACCTCAACACTCCTGCCATCGAAGCAGGCGGCCCCGAAACCGTTCTCGTGATCGCAAACGACGGTCGAACGGACGTCTCCTGCTGGGGAGACATCGTCTCCAATGCCTCTATCGCGAAAGGGATCCGCGGTGTTGTCATCGATGGGGCCTGCCGCGATATCGATGCCAGCGAACAGCTCGGCTTTCCGGTTTATGGGCGGGCCGTCGTTCCAGTCAGCGCCCGCAACCGCATCATCCAGGTCGACTACAATAAGCCGATCAATTTCTCATCCGTTTCGGTGTCGCCGGGCGACTATGTGATTGCCGATGGCAGCGGCATCGTCTTCGTGCCCGCCCCGCGCATTTCCGAAGTTCTCGATATCGCAGACCGCATAGCGAAGAAGCAGAATGCGATGGTGGCAGCAGTGCGCGCCGGTCGCTCTGTCGTCGAAGTGATGCACGACCGGGAATTCGAGAAGGCCGTCTAGGCAAGATCGGGATGCAGAATTCCGCTCGCCGACGGTCGATACCTTACCGCGCCATAGCGGGTTTTGAATGCTGTTTCGAACCTCACCCGATATCCCGGCACCGTTGAGCAACGAGGCCCTTGTGACTCAAGTCGTCCGCATCGAAAACGTGTCAAAATATTACGGTGCCGTCCAAGTCTTGCGCGGCTGCAATCTCGCGATCAATCGCGGCGAAGTGGTCGTCATCTGCGGCCCATCCGGCTCCGGAAAATCGACGCTGGTCAAAACCATAAACGGCCTCGAACCGATACAATCGGGCAGAATTACAGTCGACGATATCGATATCGGCTCCGCCCGATCCAACTTGCCTCGATTGAGGAGCCGGGCAGGAATGGTATTCCAGAGCTTCGAGCTCTTTCAACATCTGACTGTCTTGCAGAATCTCCTGCTGGCACAGGAAAAGGTCCTAGGTCGAGGACGGCCTGAGAGTGAAGCCAAGGCCCGAGATTTGCTCGCAAGGGTCGCCCTGCAAGACCACGCTGGCAAGTATCCAACACAGCTATCTGGAGGCCAACAGCAGCGCGTAGCGATCGCCCGGGCACTTTGTATGGATCCCATGCTTATGCTGTTCGACGAACCGACGTCGGCCTTGGATCCGGAGATGATCAACGAGGTCCTCGACGTCATGACGACGCTGGCCGGTGACGGAATGACCATGGTTGTCGTGACGCACGAGATGAATTTCGCCCGCAAGGTGGCCGATCGCGTGGTATTCATGGACAAGGGAGAGATCGTCGAGGACGGTCCTAGAGACGCGTTCTTCTCAAACCCGCAGTCGATCCGGGCCCGCGACTTCCTCGCTCAGATCATCGGCCATTGATCGCTGGGACGTTGGCTGGAGCAGTTGGCTCCCCTCGTTCCAGGTATATCTAAACGGCCGCCATATCGCCTGCTCCACGCGGATAATTCTCTATCCGCCAGGGCGACAAACCTATCAATTCTGTCAAACGCTTGAGCTGGCTGATCCGCGCGGCGCCGGGATTGGCGGAGGGAGGCTGGCGGCGATCTGACGTCCGGCGTTGGCTGCGTTGCGTATGCCGACACGGGGCCGCACCGAAGTCGGCAACATCATCCATCTCCATCCATAGAGCGACTGCGCCGGCGAACTGCGCCAATCTCGTCTGCGCAGTGGAGCCTCCCGGCCCGGCTTGTCACTTCGGGACGATGTGCGCTGCCGGCTAGACCGACAGCGCACATCCGCAACGGCTGAATCGAGACCGCAACCGTTCTCTCGCGAACTCGCAGAATACCAATTAGGAAGCGGCAAAGCCTCGGTCGCCGATCGTTGTCGGATGGGCGATGGCCAGAAACTCGGTAGTTCCGTTCGAGAGATTCCGCACATGGTGGAGCTCTCCCGGGGGAATCTCCAGACCTTCGTGACGCCGCAGAATGAAATCTGACCCGAGCGCCTTGATTGCCAGTTCACCCTCCAGAACGAAGAAGAACTGTCGCGCCTTGTTATGGTAGTGTTCGACTTCAGAGGTGCCCGACGGCATCCGCTCGTGGAAGACGACGAGATCGCCGCCACTGAGTAGTTCCCAGGTTTGGCATGTGCCTCCCCATGCGCGCGGCTGCACATTCTCGATGCTTTTCTTCATGTCAACTCTCCATTTTTGCTGAGATGATCGAATCTCTCCCCGTTACAGCTTTGGGGAGGAAGCCTTTTCGGATTGTCCTAGCCCGGCTCGCAGCTGGCCCTTCCAATGAATCGGGCCTCGCTCACGACGAAGACGCCTCGCTGCATTAGCTCTGGCATCGCGAAGTCGGCTCAAGCGTGGGCCGAAGCCAGGTTGGTCAGGGATCGCGCCTGCAACCGCCGCGCAAACAAAGATAACGTAAAGCAAATTACGAAATAAACGATCGCAGAAAAAATATACATCTCGGCAAGGCGTCCGTCCCGTTGACCGACTTTCCCTGCAGCTCCCAGAAAATCTGTAATCGACACGACGTAAACAAGAGAAGTGTCCTGAAATAAGATTATAAACTGCGTCAGAAGCACGGGAAGCATATTTCGGATCGCCTGAGGAAAGACCACGAACATGAATGCTTGGCTGCGATTTAACCCGAGGGCGCTGGCTGCCTCGCCTTGACCAGAAGGCACTGAGTTGAGCCCGGCGCGCACGATCTCGCAAAAATATGCAGCCTCAAACAGCGTGAAAGTAATGAGCGCCGACCAGACGGGCCCGATGGACACGGGCCGGGCCGAACCGAGCACCCATTGGGTGATGAAAGGAACGAGGAAGAAGATCCAAAAGATGACAAGAACGAGCGGAAGAGACCGGATCGTGTTGACATAAGCGCTGGCGGCCCAGCGAACCGAAGCCGACCGAGAATTCCGTAGAAGAGCAAGGACAACACCGAAAGCGAAGCCGAGAGACCCGGCGAACGCCGTGAGGAAAATGGTAAAAGTCAGACCTTCCCGAAAGAGATATCCGATGGAGCGAATGATAACGTCGACATCGAATCCAATCATTTCTGGCTGCCTCTCCGCCCGGAAATCCCGTCAACGACACCCGCCGTTACCAAACGACGCTCAACAAGGTTCATCAGGGCAACAATGACGAAATTTATCGAGAGATAGAGGGCCGTCGCTACCAGGAACGCCTCAAAGACCTGAAAGGAGAATTCCTGCATCGCCCTAGCGCTGGCGGTCAGTTCCATGACGCCAATGGTCAAGAGAACTGCGGAATTCTTGACGATGCTGATGAATTCCGACGTCAGTGTCGGAACGATCATCCGAAATGCACGCGGCAGCAACACGTATCGGTAGAGCTGGACCGGCCGCAGCCCAAGAGCCAGCCCGGCCATCGACTGGCCACGAGGTATGGCTCCGAGCGCAGATCTAACCTGTTCGCAGATCCGAGCGGCTGTATAAAGACCGAGACTCAGGGTTCCGAGTACAAAGGGCGCATGGCTCGATTGCTTGGCCAGAGTCTGCAGACCCATCGGCAGCAGTTCGGGGAACACGAAATACCAGAGGAACATCTGCGCCAACAGCGGAATGTTGCGGAAAACCTCGACATAAGCAGCAGCGAGCCCGGCGATTGGGCCGCCGATTCGGCGGGCGATCCCCAGCGGGACTCCCAATAGAATCGCCAGCACAGCAGCGCATGCGGCGACCAGAACGGTCGTCATGGCTCCAGACAGGAGCATGAGCAGGTAGGTTGGCGATCCGTCCGGCGCAGGCGCGGATAAAATCGTCCAGTTCCAGTGGTAGTTCATGACCGACACCAGTTCCTTTGGCGGCTCTGCACCCCCCCGCCTCGTCCAACTGTCGCGCTGGAATTTGCAGGTAACGGCAGGGAGGATGACGGCTAGCGCTCGCGCGACTTTGCGCGCTTATCGGTAGGCTTCAGTCTCGGCCGCGTCGGTCGGGGCGGCCCAGGCCTTTCGCAGAGCTTCACTCGGAGGAAGGTTGAGGACGATTCCGCGCGGCGGGATCGCGCTCAGAAACCACTTCTTGTAAATGCTCTCGATTTCGCCGCTCTTCATCAGATCGATCATGGCTTTGTCGACCACTGCCTTAAACGCGGGGTCATCCTTCCTGATCATGATGGCGTAGGGCTCGATCGACAGAGGCTCACCCACGAGTTGATAGTCATCAGGCGACCGTGAATTTGCCGAAAGGCTCGAGAGCAGGATGTCGTCCATGACCAGCGCGGCGGCGCGATCCGTCTCTAAAAGGAGGAAAGACTCCGCCAGATCCTTGCCGGCAATGACATTCATGCCCATCGCCTGCCGGGTGTTGATTTCAGTGATCTGACGAAGGTTTGTCGTTCCAGAATTGGAAGCCACAGTCTTTCCTCTTAGGTCAGACAGGCCTTTGATACCGCTCGACTTCTTGGCCAGAATACGGTTCCCGGTTACGAAGTAGGTCATGGAAAACGCTACTTGCTGTTGCCGCTCGACGGTGTTCGTCGTCGAACCGCATTCCATGTCTACTGTGCCGTTCAGAAGCAAAGGGATCCGCGTCGCGGAGTTCACGAGGCTTAGCTTGGTCTGAATATCCGTCTTGCCGAGCTCGCGCTTAGCCGCCTCGGCCACCTTCAGACAGATTTCGAGTGCATAGCCAACAGGCCGCTGCTTGTCATCGACATAGGAGAAAGGAATCGATGCGTCTCTGTGTGAAACGACGATCTCGCCGGTCTCGACGATCTTGCGCAATGTACCGTTGAGAGCTTGAGCTTCGGTGGAATTATTCAAGGCGAATGTCGAAAGACATACTACGGCTGCGACTTTCAGCATGTTGTTCCCCGTGTTCTTATGATGTTTTTTCTTTCCCTGCCCTTGGCTATCGAACGAGCCGACAGGAACGAGCGGACCGTCGCTCGATGTGCCGGCCTAGCTAGAAGGGCGGATCTCGGCCGCAGCGACAGCCATGCCAGACAGCTCGATGGTGTTTGCGGCCGTCCGACCGTTGAGCGCTGACAACATCCGAACCTCTTGAAGCTAACCGTTCGAACGTTGCGCCGGCGCTGTCATATGTCCAATCTCATTGGCGACAGCGCTCCATACGGCCAGAATATCAGTCCAGGGGAATTCCGCTCCGCGAGGCTTCTGGGGGCCCGGAACACTTCCGTCTCTTCGCGACAAGGCGACGAGTGCGGGCGGCACATCGCGATAATCCCCAGCTCCGGACGGTGGGACTTGGCGACCTCCTCGCCCTTGAAGGACGCGAGCCCGACCTTGACTCCGGCAAGCCTGCGCCGGAGTTCTTCCAGCTCGCCCTCGCCCGCCTCGGGCTCGCGTCGCAGGAAACGGCGATGATCGGCGACAACCCTGACACCGACGGACTCGGCGCAAGCGACTCAGCCTATTGCACATCATCGGCGGCGACGGGTTGGCGCTGAAATCGCTTGCACCCTAGGACAAGAGCATCAGGCCTACCGTTCGGCTGAGGAAGGAACGCGCTTCGTCGCGATGATGTCATAGGATTTCTGGATGGCGGCAAGCGAGCCTTCCCAGCGCAGCAGAGCGAGGCGAGCATACAGAACATCGATGACGAAGAGCTCCGCGATGCGACTCGACAGCGCCTCCATCCGGTATTTCGTTTCCTGGGCAGCAGTGAAGAGCGTGATCTCGCAATGCTGCTGCAGCGGAGACTTTCCGTAATTGGTGATGCAGATCGTCCGCGCGCCGGCAGCCTTGGCGAGACGTGTGGCCTCCAGCGTCTCATGCGTTCTGCCTGAATGCGAGATCGTCAGCGTCGCCACCTCAGGCCCGGTGAAGGCCGCGCTGACCGCCTGCGCATGCGAATCCGTCACCGCCTTGGTCGAAAGACCGAGTCGCAGGAAGCGATAGGCCGCATCTTCCGCGATCGGCGCGGCAGTGCCTATCCCGTAGAACTCGATTCGCTTTGCATCGACGATGAAGCGCGCTGCCCGATCGATCTCGCCGATATCGAGCACCTTGACGGTGTCCTCGATCGCGACGGCATGGCTTGCGGTGAATTTGGCGACGATGTCGGCCGTGCTGTCGCCGGCCGTAATCGCCTCATGCAGCAACGCGCGCGAGGTCGAGATCTCCTTGGCGATCGTGATCTTCAATTCGGAGAAACCGCGCGCGCCGATCTGTTGGCAAAGTCCAATCACCGATCCTTCGCTCGCTCGCGCCACGGCAGCCAGCTCGCTGACCGACATGCCGAGAACTTGGTCCGGCTGCATGACTATGACGCTGGCGATGCGGCG
>PNLY01000038.1 GCA_013823325.1 Methylobacterium sp. | reverse complement strand
CCTGTCCTTCTGGATCCTGCTGCCGCTCTCCGGCATCCTCGCCGCCTTCTGGGGGATGATCCTCGGCTTCCCGGTGCTGCGGCTGCGCGGCGACTACCTCGCCATTGTGACGCTGGCCTTCGGCGAGATCATTCGCCTCGTGCTGATCAACTGGACGGACTTCTCTAACGGCTACGCCGGCATCTCCGGCATCCCGCGGCCGAGCTTCTTCGGCATACCGTTCACGGCAGGCGATGACGGCTTCGCGGCGGTATTCGGGCTCGAATTCTCGCCGCTCTACCGCACCATCTTCCTCTACTACGTCATCCTGTGCCTGGCGCTGCTCACCGCCTATGTCAGCCTGCGCCTGCGGCGCCTGCCGGTCGGGCGCGCCTGGGAGGCGCTGCGCGAGGACGAGATCGCCTGCCGCTCGCTCGGCATCAACACCACCAACACCAAGCTGACCGCCTTCTCGCTCGGCGCCATGTTCGGCGGCTTCGCCGGCTCGTTCTTCGCGGCGCGGCAGGGCTTCATCTCGCCTGAATCCTTCGTCTTCATGGAATCGGCGGTGATCCTCGCCATCGTCGTGCTCGGCGGCATGGGCTCGCTCTGGGGCTGCGCCATCGCGGCGATCGCGATGATCGGCGGCACCGAGCTGCTTCGCGAGCTCGACTGGCTGAAGCAGATCTTCGGCCCGGATTTCGACCCGACCAAGTACCGCATGCTGATCTTCGGCTTCGCCATGGTGGTGATCATGATCTGGAAGCCGCGCGGGCTGATCTCGACCCGCGAGCCGACCGCCTTCCTCAAGGAGAAGAAGGTGATCTCGGCCGACATGGTCCAGGAGGGGCACGGCTGATGACGACCCCGCCGCTTCTCCAAAAGCCTCTCCTGCAGGTCGAGCATGTCACCATGCGTTTCGGTGGCCTGACCGCCGTCAACGACCTCTCCTTCGAGGCCCGCAAGGGCGACATCACCGCCCTGATCGGCCCCAACGGCGCCGGCAAGACCACGGTGTTCAACTGCATCACCGGCTTCTACAAGCCGACCGAAGGCATGATGACGCTGACGCAGGATAGCGGCGACAGCTACCTGCTCGAGCGCATGCCGGACTTCCGCATCGCCTGGAAAGCCAAGGTCGCCCGCACCTTCCAGAACATCCGCCTGTTCGGCGGCATGACGGTGCTGGAGAACCTCTTGGTCGCGCAGCACAACCCGCTGATGATCGCCTCGGGCTTCACCTTCCTCGGCGTCCTCGGCATCGGCGGCTACAAGGCGCGCGAGAAGGAGGCGATCGAGAAGGCCAAGTTCTGGCTGGAGAAGATCAACCTGATCCATCGCGCCGATGATCCGGCTGCCGATCTGCCCTATGGCGACCAGCGCCGCCTCGAGATCGCGCGCGCCATGTGCACCGATCCGGTGCTGCTCTGCCTCGACGAGCCGGCCGCGGGCCTCAATCCGCGCGAAAGCCTAGACCTCAACAACCTCCTGCTGTCGATCCGCAAGGACCACGGCACGGCGCTCCTGCTGATCGAACACGACATGTCGGTGGTGATGGAAATCTCGGACCATGTCGTGGTGCTCGACTACGGCACCAAGATTGCGGACGGCACGCCGGCCGAGGTGCAGGCCGATCCGAAGGTGATTGCGGCCTATCTCGGCGTCGATGACGAAGAGGTCGAGCAGGTGGAAGCGGAGGTCGGCCTATGAGCGAAGCTCAAGCGCTTCTCTCCGTCCGCGGCGTCAAGACCTATTACGGCAAGATCATCGCGCTGAAGGGCGTCGACGTCGATGTCCGCCAGGGCGAGATCGTGACGATGATCGGCGCCAATGGCGCCGGCAAGTCGACGCTGATGATGACGATCTTCGGGGCGCCGCAGGCCCGCGAAGGCAGCATCACCTATGAAGGGCGCGACATCACCAAGATGCCGAGCCACGAGATCGCGCGTCTCGGCATCGCGCAGTCGCCGGAAGGGCGCCGCATCTTCCCGCGCATGACGGTGTTCGAGAACCTGCAGATGGGCGCCGCCGTCGCCGGCATGCAGCATTTCGACGAGGACCTCGAGAAGATCTGCAAGCTGTTCCCGCGCGTGAAGGAGCGTCTGCAGCAGCGTGGCGGCACGCTCTCGGGCGGCGAGCAGCAGATGGTCGCGATCGCGCGCGCCCTGATGGCCCGGCCGAAGCTGCTGATGCTCGACGAGCCCTCGCTCGGTCTGGCTCCCCTGATCGTCAAGCAGATCTTCGAGGCGATCAAGGAGCTCAACCGCAGCCAGGGGCTGACCGTATTCCTGGTCGAGCAGAACGCCTTCCATGCGCTGAAGCTCGCCCATCGCGGCTATGTCATGGTCAACGGCGTCATCACCATGAGCGGCTCCGGCAGGGAGCTGCTCGCCAATCCGCAGGTGCGGGCGGCCTATCTCGAAGGCGGGCGGCATTGAGCGCCGCGGGCTTTTAACGGAGCACGATGATGCAGGGCATCCTCTATGAAGAGCCGACCATCTGGCTGTTCCTGCTGGTGACGGTGGTGATGGGCGGCTGGGCCGCCTGGATGGCCGGGCGGGCGGTGGCGATCACCTGGCGCCCGCCGCTGCAGCTCATCTTCTACACGCTGATCCTCGGGCTGGTGATCCGCTTCATCCACTTCGCCCTGTTCGAGGCGACGCTGCTGACGCTGCATTACTACATCGTCGACACGCTGGTGCTCTTCGCCTTCGCCCTCGCGGGCTGGCGCTACAACCGGGCGCGGCAGATGACGACGCAATATCGCTGGCTCTACGAGCGCACCGGACCCTTCAGCTGGAAGGCGCGCGCGAGCGCCTGAAGCCGCCGAAAACACCACCAAAGTTCACCGGGCTTGCCGCGTGACAGCACTGCGAAAAAGCGCAAGACTGCGTATTCCGGTGGCACCACGCGCCGAGACGGGGCGGCCAGGCCGACCCGTAATATACTCACAGGGGAGTCACAACGCATGAAGAAGCTGCTCTTGGGCGGAATTGCCCTTGGCGCGGTCCTTGCCCTTTCGGGCGTGGCGAACGCACAGATCAAGCTCGGCGTCGGCGGCCCGATCACGGGTCCGAATGCGGCGTTCGGCGCGCAGCTGAAGAACGGGGCGGAACAGGCTGCCGAAGACATCAACGCGGCGGGCGGCATCCTTGGCCAGAAGATCCAGGTCGTGGTCGGCGACGACGTCTCGGATCCAAAGCAGGGCGTCTCGGTCGCCAACAAGTTCGTCGGCGACGGCGTCAAGCTGGTGCTCGGCCACTTCAACTCCGGCGTCACCATGCCGGCGTCGGAAGTCTATGCCGAGAACGGCATCCTGATGATCAGCCCGTCGGCGACCAACCCGAAGATCACCGAGCGCGGCCTGTGGAACGTGTTCCGCACCTGCGGGCGCGACGATCAGCAGGGTTCGGTGGCGGCCGAGTACATCGCCAAGAATCTCAAGGACAAGAAGATCGCCATCGTCCACGACAAGACGACCTATGGCCAGGGCCTCGCCGACGAGACCCGCAAGGGCCTGACCAAGGCCGGCATCAAGGACGTGCTCTATGAAGGCGTCAACGCCGGCGAGAAGGACTTCTCGGCGCTGATCTCGAAGCTGAAGTCGACGGGTGCCGACTACCTCTACTGGGGTGGCCTGCACACCGAGGGCGGCCTGATCGTGCGCCAGATGCGCGACCAGGGCCTGAAGACCGTGCTGATTTCCGGCGACGGCATCACCACCGACGAGTTCGCCACGATCGGCGGCCCGGGCGTCGAAGGCACGCTGATGACCTTCCCGCCGGACCCGCAGAAGCGCCCTGAGGCGGCTGCGGTCCTGAAGAAGTTCGAGGCTCGCAAGTTCAAGCCGGAAGCCTACACGCTGTACAGCTACGCCGCTGTCCAGATCATGGCCGAAGGCGCCAAGCGCGCGAACTCGGTCGACCCGAAGAAGATCGCTGCGGCGCTGCATGGCGGCCAGCCGGTCGACACGGTCATCGGCAAGATCGGCTTCGACAAGAAGGGCGACATCACCCGTCCCGACTACACCGTCTACACCTGGAAGAAGGGTGCCGACGGCAAGATCGGCTATGTCGAGAACTGATCGCCTCTGAGCGCCTCACGGCGTGAGACGAGCCCGCTCCGGAGCGATCCGGGGCGGGTTTTTCATTGGACCGGACCAACCTGCATCGGCATTCCGTGGCCGAAAAATGTGGGGCAGGCTGTCGGAGCTTGCGGGCGCTGTCCGTCCTTTGGTCAGATCATCCAAGGGAGCCTGCCGATGACCGCCACCATCACCGCCTTCGAACGCTCGCCCGACCGCGGCAATGGCCTGGCGCGTGACATGCGCCTGCGCTGGGCGTTCGAGGAGGTGGGCCAGCCCTATGAGGTCCGCCTGCTGTCGTTCGAGGCGATGAAGGAGCCCGCGCATCTGGCGCTGCAGCCGTTCGGGCAGATCCCGACCTATGAGGACGGCGATCTCAGCCTGTTCGAGTCGGGAGCGATCGTGCTCCATATCGCCGAGCGCCATCCGGGTCTGCTGCCTGATGATGCCAATGCGCGGGCGCGGGCGATCATGTGGATGTTCGCGGCGCTCAACACGCTGGAGCCACCGATCTTCGACCGCAGCCTGCTCACGATCCTCGAGCGTGACAGGCCCTGGTACGAGGAGCGCCTGAATGCTCTCGATGAAACCATCCGCAAGCGGCTGGAAAACCTCTCCCACCATCTCGGCGAGGCCGACTGGCTCGACGGCGCATTCAGTGCCGGCGACCTCTTGATGGTGACGGTGCTGCGCCGGCTGCAGAGCTCGGGCATCCTGAACGCGTATTCGAACCTCGCGGCCTACATCGCCCGCGCCGAGGCGCGGCCGGCATACCAGCGTGCTTTCGAGGCTCAGCGCGCGGTCTTCACCACGGCGGCGGGCTGATGCGCAATATCGACGTTCCGTCTGCGAGGGCCATCTCGCGGTCAGTATAGGTTGAAGCGCCGTAAGGTCTTGCATCCTGCAATTGGTTTTGCTGAATTGACGGAGGATGGGCGGCCAAGGGCTGGGGATGGACGGACCACCGACTTGGACAACAGGCGGATTGATCCGTCGTAGCATTGCCTTCCTGATCGACCTGATCGTCGTGATGGTTGCGACCCAGCTCCTGGCGAGCGTCTTGTTCCCATTGTCCAACGGCATGCTGGTCGACAGCACTGCCGTGATCATTTCGTGCGAGCCGGCCAAAGAACGCCCGCAAGAGGTAGAGGTGCGGCCCGGCTTTGATCCGACTGTGGAGAAGGTCTGCACCAGGAGCCTCTTCGGGCTGCCCGTTGCTCGCTTCTACACCATGTCCCGGCAGGAGGCCGGCTCGAACGTCACGACATCGATCAGCTATTCGCTCGACAGCCAGAACCAAGTGGCGCTCACATTCGACCTGGCGCTGCTGCAATGGCCGCTGCTTGCCTTGATGCGCTGGCTGGTGGAGGCGCGGGGATGGCAAAGCCCTGGGCGTCAGGCGACCCTCCTTTACGTTCTGCCGCGCCTAGGCGTCGATGCGCGTCCAGCGCTTCGCCGCCGCTACTTCTTGTTCGCGCTGCCCAGCACCGTCCTGCTGGTGGCCAGCATTGGGATTTTCGCGGCCTTGTGGGCAGGGCTGACGCTGCCGAGCGATCTGCCGCCTACTCTGTTGCTTGTCTCCAGATTGCCCGAAGCCACGGCGGTGATCGTCGCCCTGACGGCAATCGCAAGCGGCCGGGACGCCTTCTACGACGAGGCAGCGGGAATGAGCGTCGTCTATATCCGCGAAGAGATCGACGCGGCTGCACAGTTCCCGCAGTTGCCTGCGCCGGAGTCAAAGCAGGCGGGAACCAGCAACGGCCTGCTTTCTCCCGTGCCTTGGGTGCCTTGGCGCTAGCTCTAATGCTCGTCCTCGTCTTCTTGGGCGAACTCGCCATGTCGATCGAGGGGGCGCGTGTCATGGCCGTGACCGCGCCGACTCTGGTGCTGTTCGGCGCGATGTCGAGTGAGTTGGTCTTTCAAGCGGGGCAGTGGTACCGGCTGGTCTGTTCCATATTCTTGCATGGCAGCACAGCCCACCTGTTTGCCAATGTCGTACTGCTCGTGATTGCCGGCTGGTTTCTTGAAGCCGTGCTCGGTATTGGCTGGCTGCTCGCGATCTTCCTGCTGGGAGGATTGTCCGGCTCCCTCGCTTCGGTCAGCTTCAATCCGCCCGCCCTTCTGGGTATTGGCGCGTCCGGAGCCGTGCTGGCTCTCGTCGCTGCGGGCTTGGTACTCAGCTTCAGGAGGCCGGACACCACCCGAAACAGATGGCTGAGGGGCTTTTGCCTCGCAGCGCTTTTCGGCGCCGCTTTTTCGAGTACCGGGTTCGGCCCCATCCGCGTCGATCATGCCACGCATATCGCCGGTGCGCTGAGCGGTGGCGCGCTTGGTTTGCTCGTCTGGTGGAGCTGGGACCGCGAAACGGAGCGTCCGCGCTGGCGTCGGACCGCTCTCGCCAGTGCATTCCTTCTGCCCGCGCTGACGTTCCTGTCGATTCCCCGGGCGGGCTTTGGCGACGTGTCCCTGGCGAGATTTCTGATACCGGAAGAACGCTTGCCCAAGACAGATGCTGAGTGGATAGCGCAATCCACCGAACTGGTACGGCGTTATCCTCGCGATCCTCGCAGCCATGTCGCCCGGGCACTGGCGCTCAATGACGACAAGGCGGAACGCGAGAAGTCATTGGCGCTGGTCAAGAGGACGCAGACGGATCTGGTGTCTACCGAAGGCCCGAAAGTCGAGCAGAATGCCTTGTTCCTGGTCGGTCAGGCTCGATTCAAGGCTCGGGATTGGGACGCTGCGAATGATCTCTTCACCCGCGCCATCGCAATCAATGCGCCGACTCGGTCCGAAATTTTCGGTGCGCGTGCCGCGACAGCGCGTATGCTCGGCCGTCCGGAGGCTGCGTTGGATGATCTGCAAGCCCAATTGCGATCGCAACTGGTCAATGCGGAGATACTCCAAAGCATGGCGGGCGCGCTATCCGACATGGGGCGCCACCCAGAGGCGCTGCAAAAGCTTGACGAAGCTCTGCTCCTCAATCCCAAGAACTTCGGCGCCACTCGCAGCCGCGGTTGGTATGCATTCCTCGACGGCCGCGCAGACGAAGCCGTTCGAGGCCTCGAACGTGCCGTGGAACTGAATCCGAACGATGCCTATGCCGTGCTTTTCCTGCATATCGCGTCCATGCGGGCAGGCCAGGGCGAGCGCATCACAGCATCTGGTGCAAAGGTCGATATGCAGGAATGGCCCGCGCCGATCATTCGATATTACCGTGGTGAGATTGACGCCGAGCAACTCCGCGAAGCTGCCAAGAACCAGGATCAGGTCAAATACAATGAGCAGGATTGCGAGGCGAGCTTCTATATTGCCGAGGCGCGCCTCATGCAGGGGGCGACGAAGGACGCTGAACCGCTCCTGAGCCACGCGTGGCAAATCTGCCCGAAGACGTTCTATGAATGGGGTGCTGCCCGGGCCGAGCTACGCCGCATCGGTCAATAATGGGCTGTGGGAGCCTGTGCTCCTGCGCTGCTTACACTGCCGTCAGGCTCTTCATGAAGCCGGCGAAGCGCAGCAGCCCGTCCGGCCAGGGGCCGTGACCGGATTCGGTGTTGAGATGGCCGCTGTCGCCGGCATCGACGAATTCCGAGCCCCAGGCATGCGCCAGCGCTTTCGCCTCGTCCGTCGTGCAATAGGGGTCGGTCGCGCTGGCGATCAGCACCGAGCGGAAGGGCAGGGTTTTTTGCGGGATCGCGGCGAAATCGTCGGCCATGCCGGGGATGGCCCGTTTGGCGCGCTCGGAAGCTGGCGCGACCAGGAAGGCGCCGGTGACCTCGTGGGGCTTAAGATGCTCGGCCGCATGCGCGACGGCGCTGCAGCCGGCCGAATGGGCGACTATGACGACCGGCTTGGTCGCGGCGCGCACGGCGGCGACGATGCGGTTCGCCCAGCCGTCGCGGGTCGGCTTGTACCAATCCTCCTGCTCGACGCGGCGGGCCGTGGGGAGCTTGGCCTCCCAGCGGCTCTGCCAATGGTCGGGGCCGGAGCCCGACCAGCCGGGAACGATGAGGATGTCGGTGTCGGAGGTTTTCATCGTTGTGGCTTACAGAAGCACGACGCCGGCTGCCAAGGCGGCAGCGCGCAGTTGGGTGTCGAAGGTGGCGAGCGGCCGGCGCAGGCGGAGCGCCAATTCGAGATAGGCTGCATCATAGACCGTCAGTCCATATTGCAAGGCGAGAACAGCGCTCTGCCGTTGAGCGATCAGAGCGTCGGCCTCATCGGGTTCGACAGAGAGTCCTTCCAGTGCCTTGAGGAGTTCCGCTACCATTGCGGTTCCGATGCGGCCACGCCGCGAGGCCTGGACATAGCCACTGGCCACTTCGGCGAACCAGTGCCGCGGCACGGCGACGCCGCGCGCGACCTCCTCGATCGTCGCGGCGTCCGGACTAGCCTCGTCCGGTAGGAATATCGCCAATGTGAAGCTCGCGTCGATCACGCTAGCCATCAGCGCCGGCCTTCCGCAATCCAGGACTGGATCTCGGCTTGCGTGATCGGAGCCTGGCCATCAGCGCGCAGCCGCTCGGCGATGGCTTCGCGGCGTTCCAGGATTGAGCGGATGAAGGCCGCCTTGTCCTTGTCCGGCTTGGCATCGAAAGCCGCCAGCCGTGCCACCGCCTTGCCATGGCGCGTAATCACGACCTCCTCGCCGCGCTCCACGCGGTCGAGCAGCTCGGATAGCTTGGTCTTAGCTTCGAAGGCGCCGACGGTGATCATGCTCCAAATTTAAACTGGTCAACCAGTTGATTCAAGCCTCCCCGAACACCCGGCGGAAGATCGTGTCGACGTGCTTGAAGTGATAGCCCTCGTCGAACATCGCCTCCAAATCGGCGACCGAAAGCCTGGCGGTGACGTCCTTGTCGGCCTTGAGGTTGGTGAGGAAGTCCTCGCCATGCTCCCAGGTGCGCATCGCGTTGCGCTGGACCATGGAATAGCTGTCCTCGCGGCTGGCGCCGGCCTGGGTCAAGGCGAGCAGGACGCGCTGCGAATTGTGCAGGCCGCCGAGCTTGTCGAGGTTCTTGCGCATGTTCTGCGGATAGATCAGCAGCTTGTCGACGACGCCAGTGAGACGGGCGAGGGCGAAATCGAGCGTCACCGTCGCATCGGGGCCGATCATGCGCTCGACCGAGGAGTGCGAGATGTCGCGCTCGTGCCAGAGGGCGACGTTCTCCAGCGCAGGCGTCACCATGCCGCGCACCAGCCGGGCGAGGCCGGTCAGGTTCTCGGTCAGGACGGGATTGCGCTTGTGCGGCATCGCCGAGGAGCCCTTCTGGCCCGGCGAGAAGTACTCCTCGGCCTCGTAGACTTCGGTGCGCTGGAGATGGCGGATCTCGGTGGCGAGGCGCTCGACGCTGGAGGCGACGACGCCGAGCGTGGCGAAGAACATGGCGTGGCGGTCGCGCGGGATGACCTGGGTCGAGACCGGCTCGGGCGTCAGGCCCATCTTCTCCGCGACATATTCCTCCACCTGCGGGTCGATATTGGCGAAGGTGCCGACGGCGCCTGAGATGGCGCAGGTCGCGATCTCGGCGCGCGCGGCGACCAGCCGGGCGCGGCAGCGGTCGAATTCGGCATAGGCCTGGGCGAGCTTGAGGCCGAAGGTGACCGGCTCGGCATGGATGCCGTGCGAGCGGCCGATGGTCGGGGTCAGCTTGTGCTCGAAGGCGCGGCGCCTGATGGCAGCGAGCAGGGCATCGACATCGGCGATCAGGATGTCGGCGGCGCGGGCGAGCTGCACGGCGAGGGTGGTGTCGAGCACGTCCGAGGAGGTCATGCCCTGGTGGACGAAGCGCGCCTCGGGGCCGACGATCTCGGCGAGATGGGTCAGGAAGGCGATGACGTCATGCTTGGTGACGCGCTCGATCTCGTCGATGCGGGCGACGTCGAAAGTGGCGTCCTTTGCCTTGGCCCAGATCGTCGCGGCGGCTTCCTTCGGCACGACGCCGAGCTCGGCGAGCTTGTCGGTGGCGTGCGCCTCGATCTCGAACCAGATGCGGAAGCGCGTTTGCGGCTCCCAGATCGCGACCATCTCGGGGCGGGAATAACGGGGGATCATAGCGGGCTCGCGACGTGACGATGAAAGGCTCGCCGGCTCGCTAGCACGGACGGGCCGCCGACGGAATGCCGGAGGGCCGCTGCTGACAGCTTCGGGCCTTCGCTCTGCCTAGCGTCCGCGCCGGCTGGGCAGGGCGCTCCGCAGCTTCGGAGCACCGACAGACCCAAGGAGGAGAAGACCGATGTCCTATGTCGATGGTTTCGTCGCGGCTGTGCCTGCCGCCAATCGCGAGGCCTATGCCGAGCACGCCCGCAAGATGGCGCCGATCTTCAAGGAGTTCGGCGCGACGCGGATCGCCGAGAACTGGGGCGACGACGTTCCGCACGGCAAGCAGACCGATTTCTACCGGGCCGTCGCGGCCAAGGAGGACGAGGTCGTGGTCTTCGCCTGGGTCGAGTGGCCAAGCAAGGCGGCGCGCGATGCCGCCTGGCAGAAGATGATGGAGGACCCGCGCATGGCGCCGGGCGCCAACCCGATGCCCTTCGACGGCGCCCGGATGATCTATGGCGGCTTCGCCGCGATCGATTTGGGCTAAGTGACGCTTTTCGTCATTGCGAGGAGCGAAGCGACGAAGCAATCCAGGGAGACGTAGTGCGCTGCCGCTCCTGGATTGCTTCGCTGCGCTCGCAATGACGGTTTTCGTCGAGCTTCCTCAGACCCAGTCGCCGCGCGCCGCCTCCGCCGCCTGGCGGATGGCGGCGATGTTGCCGGCATAGGCCGACGGTCCGCTCTTGAACACGGCCGAGCCGGCGACGAGCGTATCGGCGCCGGCCTTGATGCAGAGTGGCGCCGTCTGTGGCGTGACGCCGCCGTCGATCTCGAGCGCGATCGGCCGCTCGCCGATCAAAGCGCGCACCTGCGCGATCTTGTCGACCACCGAATGGATGAAGCTCTGGCCGCCGAAACCGGGGTTGACCGTCATCAGCAGGATCAGGTCGACATCGCCGATCAGCGGCTCGGCGGCGCTCGCCGGCGTGCCGGGGTTGAGCACGATGCCGGCCTGCTTGCCCTGCGCCTTGATCGTCTGCAGCGTCCGGTGCGGATGCGCGCCGGCCTCGACATGGAAGGAGATCAGGTCGGCACCGGCCTTGGCGAAGGCCTCGATGTAGGGATCGACCGGCGCGATCATCAGATGGACGTCGAAGAACTTCTTGGTGTGCGGCCGGATCGCCTTCAGCACATCGGGGCCGAAGGTGATGTTGGGCACGAAATGCCCGTCCATCACGTCGCAATGGATCCAGTCGGCGCCGGCCTGGTCGACGGCGCGGACCTCTTCGCCGAGCTTGGCGAAATCGGCGGAGAGAATGGATGGGGCGATGCGGATCGTGCTCATGCGGCTGGGTCTAGCGCTGCGCTGCCGCTCTCGCAATCGCGAAAGACCGCTATCAGGCCCGTTTCAACGGGAAGGAGAGGCGCCGGTCGGCCTCGGCGATCTCGACGGCGGCCTGGGTGAAGGCGGGGCGCAGCTTCAGCCGCTCGAACCAGCGCGACAGGCCCTCGAACGGCGCAAGCGAGGGGCCGCCGAGGCGAAGCGAGAACAGCACGCTCATGAACAGGGCGATGTCGGCGACCGAGACGGCGTCGCCGAAGAACTCACGCCCGGCGAGCCTGTCCTCCAGCACGGCATAGTGCTTCTCCAGCGCGTTCTCGGCGATCAGCGCATCGGTTTCCTGGGCGAAGCGCCGGGTCTGGTCGGTCGAGGGCGGGCTGGTGCGGTGCATCAGCGGCTTCAGCGCCTGCAGCATGATCTCGTCGGCATAGAGCTCGTCGAGCCGGCAGCGGGCGCGGGCGCCGGGGCAGAGCGGCAGGAGCGGCGGCTCGGGGTAGGCGTCTTCGAGATATTCGAGGATCACGGTGGAATCGTAGAGCACGATCCCATCATCGTTCAGCACCGGGACTTGGCGCTTCGGATTGATGGCGACGACTTCGGGATGCTTCGGATCGTAGCCGGTGGTCTGGTTGAACGGCACCATGATGCGCTCGAAGGCGAGGCCTTTTTCGCGCAGTGCGATCTCGACCTTGCGCGAGAACAGGCTGAGCGGCCCTGAATAGAGCGTGATCATGATGGGAACTCCGACTTTGCTTGTCTGGACCCTGGCAAAACTTGCGGTCAGCTCGCGTCAGCAGAGGCTTCCCTGCGCCTGATCCGCGCTGCGATGCCGCGCAGCAGCCAGGGCAGCAGATAGATCGGGAACTGGGCCAGGGCGAAGTAGAGAAAGGTGGTCGGCGGCACGCCGGCGCCGAGCGCGGCGACCAAGAGGCCCATGTTCCGCTGGCCGGTGCCGTAGCCGATCATGAACCGCTCCGAGGCAGCATAGTGGCGCATCAGGAGCCAGACGACGACGAGCCCGACCGCCGAGATCAGGAATGCGACCGCAATGAAGAGCGCAACCTGGCTGGGTCGCTCCAGCGCCGCATTGGTGACCCCGTCCATCGCCGCGATGGCGAAGATGAAGTACATCAGCACGCCGAAGCCATCGAGATTGGGCTTGAGCTCGCGGATGCGGGCCGCTCCGAGCCAGCGCCGGATCGCGAAGGCGACGACCATGCCGCCGCCGATGAACATCACCAGCCGCAGCGTCAGCGCCACCCGGTCGAGCGGGACGGCGGCCCCGGCCAGCCACTCGACCAGAAGCGGGGCGATGAGCGGGCTCGCGATCGTCGTGAGGATCACGCTGGCTATGATCAGCGAGGGCTCGAAGCCGTAGAGGATCGCGACGGCCGGCGAGGACATGATCGGCGGCGCCGCCCCCATGATCGCGAGGCCGAGCAGCAGGCCGGGGTCGATGTTGTGATGGCCGACCAGCACGATGCCCGTGGCGAGAAGGAGGGGCGGGCCGAACATCAACCAGAGGCAGCTGTGGATGAGCTTGCCCGGCCGGCGCACCAGCCCGGCGATCACGCCCAGGTCGGCGCGCATGAACACGACCGTGGTGAAGCAGAAGATCGTGATCGGCAGGAGCGGGCGCGCCGCAGCCGAGAACTGCGGCAGAGCGAGGCCAAGGAAGATCGAGAGCGCGAAGCCCTGCGTGCCGTAGCGGCCGAGCAGAGCGAGGGCGGAGGCGAGGGCAGCGAACATCGAGACCGGAACCGCGAAACGGGGTGCCACACTGGCCGATCCGGAGGGCGGCGTCATCTGGGGCCGGCGCAGGGCGGCCAGCCGCCTGTGCGAGTGTCATATGCGGAAGCCGCACTGCCTGAACGAGTCCTTCCCGAAGTCCGCGCTGCGCGCAATCTGCGCTCCCGTTTGCCGCAGAAAATTGTGCGCCAATGCTCACTTTGATCGGAATTACTGCTTCAGTGCATCACGGAGTGCAGAATATGCGAAACTTTTCCCATTCTGCCGCAATATTCCACACAAGAGCTGACAGCGTCGCAGTCGGCGCTATTCTTGCCTCGGGGAAGGCTGGCGGAGTCATGTCGAATGCGTACGGACGCGATCGTTGTTGGGGCGGGCATCGTCGGGATTTCGGTGGCGCTGCATCTGCAGAAGGCGGGCCGCTCGGTGCTGCTGGTCGATCGCGGCCAGCCCGGCGGTGAGACCAGTTATGGCAATGCCGGCCTGATCCAGCGCGAGGGCGTCTACCCCTACGGCTTCCCGCATGATTTCGGCGCGCTCATCCGCTATGCGATGAACAACACCATCGACGCGCATTACCACTGGAACGCGATCCCCAAGCTCGCGCCCTTCCTGTGGTCGTACTGGATGCATTCGCGCGCCTCGCAGCACGAGGCGATCGCCCACAAATATGCGACGCTGATCGAGCATTGCGTCACCGAGCACGACGCGCTGGCGCAGGAAGCCGGCGCGACCGATCTGCTACGCCGCAAGGGCTGGATGAAAGTCTTCCGCACGCAAGCGCAGCAGGATGAACGGCTCGCCGAGGCCGAGCGCTGGAAGCGCGATTACGGCTTGAACCATCGCGCGCTCGGCCCCGAGGCGCTGCGGGCCGAGGAGCCGCATCTCGATCAGAGCCTGATCGGTGGCCTGCACTGGACCGACCCGGTGACGGTGATCGACCCGCTCGGCCTGTCAAAGGCCTATCTTGCGCTGTTCGAGAAGCTCGGCGGCCGCTTCGCCCAGGGCGACGCCGGCACGCTCACCCAGGACGGCGATCGCTGGAGCGTGACGCTGGCCGACGGCACCAAGGCGCTCGGCACCGATGCGATCGTCGCGCTCGGCCCCTGGGCCGACGTGCTGACCAACCGGCTCGGCTATCGCCTGCCGCTCGCGGTCAAGCGCGGCTACCACATGCACTACAAGCCGCTCGGCAACGCCGTGCTGAATCATCCGGTGCTCGACACCGAGCGCGGCTATTTCCTGGCGCCGATGCGTCAGGGCGTGCGCCTCACCACCGGCGCCGAATTCGCCAATCGCGGTGCGCCGAAGACCCCGGTGCAGCTCGCTCGGGCCGAGCCGATCGCCAAGACGCTGTTCCCGCTGGGCGAGCGGCTCGATGCCGAGCCCTGGCTCGGCAACCGGCCGTGCACGCCGGACATGATGCCGATCATCGGCCCGGCTCCGAAGCATCGGAACCTGTGGTTCTCCTTCGGCCATGCCCATCACGGGCTGACGCTGGCGGCGGTGACCGGCCGTATGGTCGCCGAGATGGTGAGCGGGCAGAAGGTCTTCGTCGATCCGACGCCCTTCGCCCCGGCGCGGTTCGCCTGATGGTCAGGCGGGACGCAGCGCCGCGTTCCGCCGTACCAGCCAGACGGCGAAGGCCGAGGCCGTCACGTACATCACCAGGCTGTAGATGCCGGGCACCACGGCTGCGGCCGGGTTGCGCAGCACGTTGAGCGCGATGAAGATCGCCAGCGCGGCATTGTGGATGCCGATCTCCATGGCGATCGCGACGGCCTGCCCCTTCGGCAGGCGCAGCGCCAGCGGAGCGAGATAGCCGGCGAGCATGCTGACCAGGTTGAAGGCGAGGCAGGCGCCGCCGACCGCGATCAGGCTCGGCAGCAGCGCCTTGCGTTCGATATAGATCGCGCCGGCGATCAGCACGGCGAGGACCAGGACCGAGAAGATCTTGATCGGCGTCTCGGCGCGGATGGCGAAGCGTTCGACGCGCGCCCGCAGCAGCATGCCGAGAGCGACCGGGATGAGGATGATCGCGCCGACCTCGATGACTTTGCGATGCGGTGGCGGCACATAGTGCTCGGCATCGAGGAAATAGCCGAGCGAGAGGTCGAGCACGATCGGCAAGGTGAACAGGCAGAGCAGGCTGTTGACCGCCGTCAGGGTAATATTGAGCGCGACGTCGCCGCGGGCGAGATGGCTGTAGATGTTGGCCGTCGCCCCGCCGGGAGCGGCGGCCAGCAGCATCAGGCCGACGGCGTGATCGGCCGAGAGCTTGAGGCCGATCGCGATGGCGAAGGCGGCGAGGGGCAGCAGCAGGACCTGCAGGAAGAGCCCGAAGCCGACAGCGAGCGGGTAGCGCGCGACGCGGCGGAAATCCTCGATCGTCAGGCTCAGGCCGAGGCCGAGCATGACGATGCCGATGGCGAGCGGCAACAGCAGATCGGTCAGGATCGAAGCCTGCATTGCGCGTTTCCCCTTGTCGGCATTTTCTATGCCGCAGGGTCAGGCTAGTTGAAGGGCGGGAGCTAGGCCACTGATAGAATAGGCTCTTTTGGCGACAAGGTTTCTATTTTCCTTTGTTCGCCAAACAAACGTCAGAACGAGGCGCAGGCCGGCTTCAGGATCAACCCGACCGATTGCTGGCTGAAGCGGCGTTTGTAGGCTTCGGCGATGGCGGCGAGCTTGTCGCGGTTGCCGGTTTCGTCCGGCATCGCGATCAGCACGAGCTTGCTCGGCTCGCGGATCAGCTTGCTCCGCTCGTTGTCGCGGTACTGCCCTGTCGCGTCGAGGATCGTCAGCCCGTCAGGGAAGCGCGGCGTCACCTCCTGGTCGACGAAGCGGCGGAAGTCGGCTTCGCTGACGCCGATGCGGTCGCCGATCTTGCGGCCGAAGAGCAGTTCGGCTGATAGCATCGCCTGCTGGCCGGGTGCGCAGGCCTGCGGCGCGAGGCTGGCGCAGCCCGAGGCCATGCCGGCGAGGAGAAGGGCAAAGCCGAGTCGAATCATGACGTTGCCCTTGTTGGCGAAGGCTTTGAATCAGCTGCTTGAGCTGCCGATTCAAGGTCTAGCGCCGGCGCGATCCGTTCAGAAGCGCTGCGGGCTGAAATGGCCGATGTCGATCGCAGGCGCGCGGCCAGCGATCAGCGCGGCGACGAGACCGGCGGTCGCGGTCGACTGGGTCATGCCGTAATGGCCATGGCCGAAGGCGTAGACGACATTGGGATTGCGGCTCGCCTTGCCGATGACGGGCAGGGAATCCGGTAGCGACGGCCGGAAGCCCATCCAGACCCTGCCGCTCTCGAAGGCCGGCAGCCCGTCCACCAGCTTCGCCGCCTTGTCGTAGAGCGCCTTGGTGCGGGCATGGTTGGGCGGCGCCGTGAGCCCGCCGAACTCGACCGCACCGCCGATGCGCAAACCGCTTTCGAGCGGGGTCATGACGAAGCCGTCATCCTTGAAGCCGATCGGGCGGCTGGTCAGGCCGGTCACGCCGGGGAAGCTGACATTGTAGCCGCGCTCGGTGTCGAGCGGGATATCGTCGCCCATCGCCGCCGCCAAGGGCTTCGACCAGGCGCCGGCCGCGACGACGACGCGATCGACGACGCGCTGCCAGCCATCGGGGCCGATCAAGGCAGGGCGCTCGCCCAGCGAGATGTTGCTGACCTCGGCCTTCTCATAGGTGGCGCCGCGGGCCAGCGCGGTTTCGAACAGCGCCATGGTCAGGGCGAGCGGGTCGCTGATATGGGCGCATTCGGGGTGGAAGGCGGCGCCGGCGAAGCGATCCCTGAGCGCCGGCTCGAGCTGGCGCAGTTCCTGCGGCTGCAGCATGTCGACGGCGATGCCGGCGGCGCGCTGGCGCCGGGCGAGCGCTTCGAGGCCGGCGGTGTCGCCCGGATTGCTGTAGGTGTAGAGCGCACCGCGGCGATGGATATGGTTGCTGATCCCGGCCTTCTCGGCGCGCGCCAGCCAGGCCGGCAGCGCCAGTTGCTGGATGGCGATCATGCCGGCGATCGAGCGCTCATAGGCGGCAGGCCGCGCCGCGAGCAGGAAGCGCGCCAGCCAGGGCAGCAAGTGCGGGAGATAGCCGAGGCGGATCGCCAGCGGCCCGAGCGGGTCGAGCAGGAAGCCCGGCACCTTGCGCAGCATGTTCGGGCTGGCGATCGGCAGCACGTCGGTATGGGCGATGATGCCGGCATTGCCGCGCGAGGGGCCGAAGGCCGGCCCTTCCTTGTCCAGGATCAGGACCTCATGGCCCTCGTCGAGCAAGGCATGGGCGGTGGCCGTGCCGACGATGCCGGCGCCGATGATCGCGATCTTCATGAGGTGGGCAGCAGCTTGAGCGCGGCCGGCTGCTTCACCTCGATCTCGACGAAGGCGATCGGGTGGGGGGAGCCGTTCATCACATCGTGCTGGATGCCGGCCTGGCGCATATAGGCCTGGCCCTGCGCCAACGGCACGTCGGTCTCCTTGGTGCCGTCATGGATCCGCAGGGTGCCGGCGACCAGCATGATCACGAAATAGGGCCAGCCATGAGTGTGCCAGCCGGTGACGGCACCGGGCTCGAAGTCCCAACGCGTGATCCGGACGGTGTCGTCGTCCTGCTGGAGCGTGGCCACGGCGGGGATCGTGCAGGTGAACGCCATGTCGCCTCCATGCGCGGAATATTAACCGCCGATCGGCCGGTCCGCCCGCCTTGCGGTCTGATAGAAAGTTCTGATATATCAACGCTATCCGAAGCGTCAAGCATCACGGGTGCCGCCCATGACCGAGGATGCCCGCGTTTCCGGCGAGGAGATCGTCGGCGCCCGCGCTTCCGCCAGCCTGTCCGATCTGGCCTATCGCCGTCTCGAGGAGGCGATCGTGACCCTGTCGCTGCGGCCGGGCGCGGTGCTGACCGAGGCGCAGATGATCGAGCTCGTCGGCGTCGGCCGCACCCCGGTGCGCGAGGCGCTGATCCGGCTGGCGCAGCAGGGGCTGGTCGAGATCCTGCCGCGCAAAGGCGTCGTCGTCACCGCCATCGATGCGATCGACGTGATGGCGGCGCTCGATGCACGCGAGGTGCTGGAGCGCCTGATCGCGGCGGAGGCGGCCAGACGTGCCGGGCCGGGCGAGCGCAGCGCCATCCTCGCCAAGGCGCGGGCGATGCGCGAGGCGGCGCAGGCGGGCGACGTCAACGCCTATATGCGTCTCGACAAGGAGCTCGATACGCTGGTCGCGGCGGCGGCGCGCAGCCCTTACGCCAGCCGGGCCGTCGAGCCCTTGCAGGCGCTGATCCGCCGGGCCTGGTACTTTTTCGACCGGCAGGTCGACCTCGTGCCGGCCGCGCAGCACCACGTGACGCTCGCCCAGGCGCTGGTCGCGGGCGAACACGGAGCCGCCGCCGAGGCGAGCGATGCGCTGATGGAGCATCTGCGCGCCGGGCTGCTGGCGGCGCTGCGGCGCGAATGAGCCGGTCATCGCACTGTGATATATCTTAACCTTGCCGCAGAAACGCCCGGGATGTCGACAATTGACGCAACTGGCCTTTTACCCCTGCGCGCTTAGATAAAACGCAGTAACCTCGCGCAGAGTTGGGCGATGAACAGCATGGTCGATGCCGCCTTACGCGCCGCGCTCCCCGATGCGCACGCTTTCCGCGAGGCGATGGCGCAGGTGGCGAGCGCCACCCATATCGTGACGACCCTCGGGCCGGCCGGCCGTTCGGGGCTGACGGCGACGGCCGTCAGCTCGGTCTCGGTCTCGCCGCCGACCATGCTCGTTTGCATCGAGGCCGCCAGCCGGACGCTGGCGGCGATCGAGGAGAGCGGCATCTTCTGCGTGAACACACTGGCGGCGGCCGATCACGAGCTTGCCACGGTGTTCTCGGGCCGGCGCGGCCTGACGGGCGAGGAGCGCTTCGCCATGGGCGAATGGGGCGAGCTTTCGACCGGGGCGCCCGTGCTGGCGAGCGCGCTCGCCAGCTTCGATTGCCGCGTCGCTGCGGTGCATCGCGTCACCACCCACCGCATCCTGATCGGCCAGGTGGTCGCGATCGGCGGCGGCGGTTCCGGCCCTGGGCTGGTCTACCGCCATCGCCGCTTCGGCGGCTTCTGAGACAGGCCGCTCCGCTCAGCCATTGCCTCCCATATACTCCCGCTCCTCCTCGTAGAGCACGAGGATGCGGTCGATGATCGCGTCGGTCGCGCCGCGATAGGTCGTCGGGTCGAAGAGGTCGTCGAGTTCCTCACCCGAGAGCCTGCCCGCCAGTTTCGGATGCTCGGCCAGGACCTCCTTGAGATGGCGGCCGCTGGCGAGGCAGTCGCGGCTGGCCTCTTCGAGCAGGTGATGCGCTTCGCCGCGGCCGATCGTCTGCGCCAGCGCGAGCGAGACCCGCTCGGCCATGACCAGCCCGTTGGTGAGGTCGAGATTGTATTGCATCTGCTCCGGGAAGACCTGGAGCCCCTCGACCAGGGCGACCGCCTGGTTCAAGGCTCCGCCCGCAATCAGGAAGAGCTCGCGCAAGGTCGGCCATTCGGCGTGCCAGCCGCCCATGGCGCGCTCATGCTCCTGCGGCATCGCTGCGAGCATGGTTGCGACAAGCCCCGGCGCGCGCTTCGCGGCGGTGAGGATCAGCGTGCACAGCACCGGGTTGCGCTTGTGCGGCATCGCCGAGGAGCCACCCTTGCCGGGAGCTTCGGGTTCGGCGAGCTCGGCGATCTCGGTCTGTGCCATCAGGGCGATGTCGCCGGCCATCTTGCCGAGATGGCCGAGCAGCAGGCCGAGCTCGGTCGCGATCCGGGCCGGGCGCCGGCGCTGGGTATGCCAGGGCACGCGGACGGCGCCGATCGAGGGCATGATGCGGGCGAAGGCTTCCGAGACCGCATCGGCCTTGTCGCCGAGCGAGGCGAGGCTGCCGGCGGCGCCGCCGAGCTGATGCGCGGACTGGCCCCAGATCATGAAATCATCGTGGAAGGCGACGATCGGATCGAGCCAGTTGGCGGCCTTGAGCCCGAAGGAGATCGGCACCGCATGCTGGAGGAAGGTGCGGCCGATCATCGGCGTGCGGCGATGGTCGCGGGCGAGGGCCGCGAGAGCATGGGCGAGGCGGGCGGAGCGGGTGAGGATCAGCTCCTGCGCCGCCCGGTACTGCTGGGCCTGGCCGGAATCGATCACATCCTGGCTGGTCGCGCCGTAATGCACCCATTTGCCCGCCTCGGCATCGACGGCGGCGACGCGGGCCGTCAGCGCCTTGACCAGCGGGATCGCCGGGTTGCCGGCGAGCGTCGCGGCCTTGCCGATCGCGGCGATGTCGTAGAGTTCCGCCTTGCACTGGGGAGCGATCGCCTCGGCCGCGGTACCCGGGATGATCCCGATCTCCGCCTCGGCCCGGGCGAGGGCGGCTTCGAAATCGAGCATGCCCTGCAGCGCGGCGCGATCGTCAAGGACGGCCGCCATCTCGCGATCGGCGAAGAGTTCGCCATAGAGGCTGCCCTCAGCCATGTCCGGGCGCGCCTTGGTGCGGAGCGGTCGTTGCAACCCACATCCCAGCTTCGTCCTCTTGTGCGCGCCGGTGCTTTCCGGTCATGGATTAGGGGAACTTGGATAGACCCGAGGCGGGCCGGGCTGCAACATGTCAGTGGCCTCGGAAAACGGTGAGGAATTCAGCCCATGGCGATGACGATGAACGGCGAGGCGACGCTGCCCGCGGCCAAGCAGGTGGTCTGGGCAAAGCTCAACGACGCCGAGGTGCTGAAGGCCTGCATCCCCGGCTGCGAGCAGCTCAGCAAGGATGACGACACGCATTTCTCGGCGGTGGTGAAGGTCAAGCTCGGCCCGGTGAAGGCGACCTTCAAGGGCAAGGTCGAATTGCAGGATCTCGACCCGCCGAACGGCTATCGCATCGTCGGCGAGGGCGAGGGCGGCATTGCCGGCTTCGCCAAGGGCGGCGCCAAGGTCATGCTCGAAGAGGCCGAGGGTGGGCAGACGCTGCTGCGCTACGAGGTCGACGCGCAGGTCGGCGGCAAGCTGATGCAGCTCGGCTCACGCCTGATCGACTCGGTCTCGAAGAAATTGGCCGACGAGTTCTTCGCCAATTTCGCCAAGGCCGTCAGCGAAGGCTGAGCCTGTTTCGTCATTGCGAGGAGCGCAGCGACGAAGCAATCCAGGCGCGGCAGCTCTCCGATCCTGGATTGCTTCGCTACGCTCGCAATGACGATAGGACTCACGACGCCCGCCGCAGCGCGGCCAGCGCTTCGCTGACCGTCGCCTCCGCGGCGCCGACCTGCAATGCGATGTCGGCCGCGGCCGCATTGGCGCGTTCCAGCGCCTTCTCGGTCTTGCCGAGGCTGTCCTTGACGCGGGTCGCGCTGTCGATCGCCTCGTCCGAGCCATGCGCGACCTCTGCGGCGTGCCGAGCGATGCCGCCGGTCACGCTGCTCTGCTGCGCGACCGCGTCCGAGATCGCCTCCGAATCCGCCTTGATCTCCCCGATCGTCGCGCCGATCGAGGTCGCACGGACGCCGCAGGCTTCGGCGCTGGCGGAGAGTTCGGCGATCTGGGCGGCGATCTCCTGCGTCGCCGAGGCGGTCTGTGTCGCCAGCGATTTCACCTCCGCCGCGACCACGGCGAAGCCGCGGCCGGATTCGCCGGCGCGGGCCGCCTCGATGGTGGCGTTGAGGGCGAGCAGATTGGTCTGCGCGGCGATGTCGGCGATCATGCCGACCACGGTCCCGATGCTGCTGGTGGCATGGCGCAATTGCGCGATCGCCTCGTCCATCGCCTGTGCATCGGCGACGGCCCGGTTGGCGATCTCGAGGCTCTGGCGGGCGCGCTGGCCGATCTCGGCGATGTTCGCCGACATCTCCTCGGTCGCCGCCGCGGTCTGCATCGCCTTCTCGCGGACGAGCAGCGAGGTCTGGGTGACGGAGCCGACCTGTTCCTTGATGAAGCTGCTGGCCGCCGAGGTCTCACCAGCGGTGTCGACGAAGAGGTCGACCGCGTTGCTGATCGCGCCGTCGAGCTGGCCGATGCGCGAGGTCAGCGTCGCGGCGACCTCGTCGAGCGCGACGCCGCGGCGGCGCGCCTCCGCCGCCTCGAATTCGCGGTCGAGCGACATGGCGGTGTTGACGTCATAGGTCAGCACCCGCTCGATGATGAAGAGATCATGCGGGATGTCGCGCCGCGAGAAGACGAGGCGCGTGCGGCTCTCCTCCAGGAAGATCCGGAACAGGGTGAAGGCGATCGAGGCGCGGGCGCGCGCGCCGACCTGGCCGCGACGCTCGAGAACGGTGAGGCGCTCCAGCGAGTCGCAATAGCGCTGGTCGAAATCGCCCTCGAAGAGCAGGCGGAAATGGTCGGCTTCGGCGGCGTAGAGCTCGGCCTCGGCCGGCTCGACCGCGGGCTTTAGCATCGGGTGGATGGCGAAAGCGCGCGCAAAATCCTGCTCGACGACCTCGACGATCACACGCTCGACGATGGCACGATAGCGGCGCAAGCGCCGACGCTGACGCTCGTCATAGCCGATCGCCTTGAGGCGACGCTGGACGTGTTCGAGGATCGAGGCCAACCGCGCCATCCATGAGCGCGACGATCGGAGATCGCCATTTCAGCCCATGAGGTTGCATGGGCGTGGTTAAGAATCGGCAAAGGGGTCGCCTGCGCCAGTCGTGCTTTGCGAGATTGCCATCCAGGTGTCGTTCGCCAAAACCATGCAAAAACATCGCTAAACAGGCTCACTCGCGGAATGGCTCTCCGCTTGACCGCGGAAAATCCCGGGTCCACATTGGTTTTTGAAGTTGTTCCAAGGAAATTCTCCGCTGGCCCGTGACGGACCGGCGCATGGATCGTGCGGCCTTCGAGATGTCGTCGGCCGTTCAGAAAACAGGCTTTCGGAGGAGTGCCCCATGGCCAATCTGTCCATGACGGTGAACGGCAAGGCCGTCACCGCGAACGTCGATCCGCGCACCCTCCTGGTGCAGTTCCTGCGCGAAAATCTGAGACTGACCGGGACGCATGTCGGCTGCGACACCAGCCAGTGCGGCGCCTGCGTCGTGCATCTCGACGGCAAGGCGGTGAAGGCCTGCACCACGCTGGCGCTGTCCTGCGAGGGGGCCTCCGTGACCACGATCGAGGGGTTGGCCAATGGCGGGACTCTGCATCCGATGCAGGAGGCCTTCCGCGAGCATCACGGCTTGCAATGCGGCTTCTGCACGCCGGGCATGATCATGTCGGCAGTGGACATCGTGAACCGGCGCGGCAACAGCCTCGACGAGAAGACGATCCGCGAGGACCTCGAAGGCAATATCTGCCGCTGTACCGGCTACCACAACATCGTCAAGGCGATCGCAGCCGGAGCCGAAGCGATGGCGGGCGGTTCCGTCAGGGACCGCGAGGCGCCGCGCCAGGCCGCTGAGTGAGCGATCTTTAATCCCGCGCCGTTGCGCGGGCTCAAAGCACGATGTGATCCCCGAAACATGCTGATAGCGCCCGCCAAGAGGCGCCACGCCAGAGCAGGATGCGAAAAAGTGGGAACCGGTTTTTCGCGCTGATCCTGCTCCACCGCCAGGAGGAATCCATGTCCGCCACCGGAATCGGCGCTCCCGTCCGCCGCAAGGAAGACCACCGCTTCATCACCGGCCAGGGCCGCTACACCGACGACATCAACCGGCCGGGCCAGGCCCACGCCTATTTCCTGCGCTCGCCGCATGCCCACGCCACGCTGAAAAAGATCGACACCAAGGCCGCTGCTGCGATGCCGGGCGTGCTGGGGATCTTCACCGGCGACGACCTCGCTGCCGACAAGGTCGGCGGGCTGATCTGCGGCTGGATGATTCACAACAAGGACGGCTCGCCTATGCGGGCAGGCCCGCATCCGGCGCTGGCGCAGGGCAAGGTCCGCTATGTCGGCGACCACATTGCGGTCGTCGTCGCCGAGACGCTGGCGCAGGCGCGCGACGCGGCCGAGGCGATCATCGTCGACTACGGCGTGCTGCCGGCGGTGACCGATACGGCGAGCGCGGCCAAGGCGAAGACTCAGGTTCATGCCGAGGCGCCTGACAACACGGTGTTCAACTGGCATCTCGGCGACAAAAGCGCGACGGACGCGGCCTTCAAGGCGGCCAAGCACGTCACCAAGCTCGACATCGTCAACAACCGGCTGGTGCCGAACCCGATGGAGCCGCGCGCCGCGGTCGGCGATTACGACCAGGGCGAGGGCGCCTTCACGCTCTACACCACCAGCCAGAACCCGCATGTGGCGCGGCTGGTGCTCTCGGCCTTCATCGGTATCGCGCCGGAGAACAAATTGCGGGTGATCGCGCCGGATGTCGGCGGCGGCTTCGGCTCGAAGATCTTCATCTATGCCGAGGAGACGGTCTGCGTCTGGGCGGCAAAGAAGGTCGGCCGTCCGGTGAAATGGACCTCTGACCGCACCGAGGCCTTCCTCTCCGACGCGCATGGCCGCGACCACGTCACCCATGCCGAGCTCGCCATGGACGCGGACGGCAAGATGCTGGCGATGCGGGTGCACACCACCGCCAATCTCGGCGCCTATCTCTCGACCTTCTCCTCCTCGGTGCCGACCTATCTCTACGCGCCGCTGCTGTCCGGCCAGTACGACATCCCGGCGATCTATTGCGAGGTCGATGCGGTCTACACCAACACCGCCCCGGTCGATGCCTATCGCGGCGCTGGGCGTCCGGAAGCGACCTTCGTGGTCGAGCGGCTGGTCGAAGTCGCGGCGCGCGAGCTCGGCAAGGACCCGGCCAAGTTCCGCACGCAGAACTTCGTCAGGAAGTTCCCGCACCAGACGCCGGTGATCATGATGTACGACACCGGCAACTACGGGGCCTCGCTGAAGAAGGCGATGGAGATCATCGACTACAAGGGCTTTCCGAAGCGCAGGCGCGATTCTGCCCGCAACGGCAAGCTGCGCGGCATCGGCTTCTCCGCCTATATCGAGGCCTGCGGCATCGCTCCCTCTGCCGCTGTCGGCTCGCTCGGCGCCGGCGTCGGCTTATGGGAATCGGCCGAGGTCCGGGTCAATCCGATCGGCACGGTCGAGGTGCTGACCGGCTCGCACAGCCATGGCCAGGGCCATGAGACCACCTTCGCCCAGCTCGTCTCCGACCGGCTCGGCGTGCCGCTGGAGAACGTCTCGATCGTCCATGGCGACACCGACAAGGTGCAGATGGGCATGGGCACCTATGGCTCGCGCTCGGGCGCGGTCGGCATGTCGGCGATCTTCAAGGCCATCGACAAGGTGATCGCCAAGGGCAAGAAGGTCGCGGCCTATGTGCTTGAGGCGGACGAGGCCGATATCGACTTCAAGGACGGCAATTTCACCGTCAAGGGCACCGACCGGAAGCTCGATTTCGGCTCCTGCGCCCTGCAGGCCTATGTCGCCCACAAGTTCAACGGGCAGGACCTCGAGCCGGGGCTGAAGGAGGGGGCCTTCTACGACCCGACCAACTTCACCTTCCCGGCCGGCGTCCATATCTGCGAACTCGAGATCGATCCCGACACCGGCGTGACCCGGATCGAGCGCTGGGCCGCGGTCGACGATTTCGGCAATGTCATCAACCCGATGATCGTCGAGGGGCAGGTCCATGGCGGCATCGCCCAGGGCGTCGGCCAGGCGCTGCTCGAAGGCGCCCGCTACAATGCCGACGGCCAGCTCGTCACAGCGAGCTTTATGGATTACTGCATGCCGCGCGCCGACGATCTGCCGTCCTTCGAGGTCGGCATGACGGTGACGCCGTGCCCGTCGAACCCGCTGGGGATCAAGGGCTGCGGCGAGGCCGGGGCCATCGCGTCGCCGCCCGCGGTCATCAACGCCATCACCGATGCGCTCGGCCATGAGGACATCGCCATGCCGGCGACGCCGCAGGCCGTCTGGCGCGCCGCGCAGAAAACGCTCAGCCGCATGGCTGCCGAGTGATCTGAAAGGACGAGACGATGTACGCCTTCACCTATCACCGCCCGGCGACCGCGCGTCAGGCCGCCAGCCTCCTCGCCAAAAAGGAGGACGCCAAGCTCCTCGCCGGCGGCCATACGCTGCTGCCGACGATGAAGCAGCGCCTGGCTTCGCCCGGCGCGCTGGTCGATCTCTCCTCCTGCGCCGACCTCAAGGGCATCGCCCGCAAGGGCCGCAACCTCGTCATCGGCGCGATGACGACCCATGCCGAGGTCGCCAGCTCGCCGGAGGTGCAGGAGGCCATTCCGGCGCTGGCCTATCTCGCCGGCCATATCGGCGATCCGCATGTGCGCCATCGCGGCACGATCGGCGGCTCGGTCGCCAACAACGACCCGGCGGCCGATTATCCGGCGGCGCTGCTGGCGCTCGGCGCGACGGTGGTGACCAACAAGCGCAAGCTGCCGGCTGCAGAGTTCTTCAGCGGCCTCTACGAGACGGCGCTCGACGAGGGCGAGATCGTCGTCAGGATTTCGTTCCCGGTCGCCTCCAAGGCGGGTTATGCTAAGTTCCGCAATCCGGCCTCGCGCTATGCGCTGGTCGGCGTCTTCGTCGCCAAGCGTGGCGGCGAGATCGCGGTCGCGGTGACCGGGGCGGGCGAGGGCGGTGTCTTCCGCTGGCCGGAAGCGGAGGCGGCGCTGAAGGCGCGCTTCGCGCCTAAATCGCTCGACGGCCTCAAGCACACCGCCAAGGGCATCAATGGCGATATCCATGCCGATGCCGAGTACCGTGCCCATCTGATCGGCGTGATGGCCAAGCAGGCCGTGGCGCAAGCGACGGGGAAGGCTTGAGGCGCTTCCCTTCTCCCCTTGCGGGAGAAGGTGGCCCGAAGGGCCGGATGAGGGGTCGCTCAGGTCTGGAAGGTTCGAAGAGGCAAAACGTGTGAAGTGTCGCGCGACCCCTCACCCCAACCCTCTCCCGCAAGGGGAGAGGGGGTAGGGCGCGCCCCTCAGATGATGCGGCTCAATAAAAGAAACGCTCCTCGGCGATCTTGCCGTTCTTCACGGTGTAGAGCCCGATCTCGTGCATCTTGCGGCGCTCGCCGCTCTCCTTGACGGTGACGTCGAAGTAGAAGTGCACGGCGAACTGGTCGCCATTGAGGTAGGGGCCCGCGGTGGTGAAATCGTGGACTTCGTGATTGGCGGTCCACCATTCGCCCTTGCTCTTCACCGCCTGCTTGCCATGGCACTGGGCCATCGGCCCGGGCATGTTCTCGTAGCTGGCGATATCGTCGGCGTTGTAGGCGCGCGCGGCGTCCGCGTGCTTGCCCTCCTTGAGCAGGGCGACGAAAGCGGCAGCGAGTTCGGCTGTGCTGGTCATGGCTTGTCCTCCGCCCGCAATCTGGCGGAGCCTCCCACCAGAACCCGGCAGCAGAGTGACGTCGCTCAGTGCAGATCGCGCGTGTAGATGAATTTCGGCATGCTCCAGTTGAAGCGGAGCGCCATCACGCGCAGCACCAGTCCGACCGTCATGGCCAGCACCGTGACGAAGTCGTGCGGCAGCTCGACGCCGCGCCCGGCCACGTAGATGAGCCCTGTCACCACCGAGACGGTGGCGTAGAGCTCGCTGCGGAAGAGCAGGGGGATATCGGCGCAGAGCATGTCGCGCAGCACGCCGCCGACGCAGCCGGTGATCAGCCCGGCGGTGATCACGATGATGAAGGGCTGCTGCATCTCCAGCGCGACATTGCAGCCGATCACGGTGAACAGCACGAGGCCGACCGCATCCAGCAGCAGAAAGATCTTGCGAAGCCTGTGCATGAAGCGGGCGAGGCCGATGGTGACGAGCGCCGCCCCGGCGGTGATCAGCAGGTAATGCGGGTGCTGGACCCAGCTCAGCGGATAATGGCCGAGCAGCATGTCGCGGACCGAGCCGCCGCCGAGCGCGGTGATGCTGCCGAGCATGCAGACGCCGACCCAGTCCATGCTGCGGCGGCCGGCCGCCAATGCAGCAGACATGGCTTCGACGATGATCGCGACGATGTACATTGCGCCGAGCACGCCGGATTCTCCGCTCGCTATCCCTTCGGCCTGTTAGGGACTAAGGATCGTGACAGGTCAAACCGGCCTTGTGAGGCTGGCACCGCCGCGACATCTGCCAAGACCGGGACCGCATGACTATCGCCTCACCGCCGACCTCGATCGACGCCACGCTCTCCCTGCTGCAATCCCAGGGCTATGTCGCCGACCGGGCGCTGGCGACCGTGCTCTTCCTCGCGCTCCGGATGAAGCGGCCGCTGCTGCTGGAAGGCGAGGCCGGCACCGGCAAGACCGAGATCGCCAAGGTGCTCGCAAGCGGGCTCGGGCGCCGGCTGATCCGCCTGCAATGCTATGAGGGGCTCGACCTCGCCTCGGCCGTCTATGAATGGAACTATGCCGGCCAGATGATGGCGATCCGCCTCGCCGAGGCCGGCGGCGTCGCCGGCGACCGCGCCCGGCTGGAGAGCGACCTGTTCTCCGAGCGCTATCTGGTCAAGCGCCCGCTGCTGCAGGCGCTGGAGCCGCAGGAGGGCGGGGCGCCGATCCTGCTGATCGACGAACTCGACCGCACCGACGAGGCCTTCGAGGCCTTCCTGCTCGAAGTGCTGGCCGATGCGCAGGTGACGATCCCCGAGCTCGGCACGATCAAGGCTGCCGAGCCGCCGATCGTGATCCTGACCTCGAACCGCACCCGCGAGATCCATGACGCGCTGAAGCGTCGCTGCCTCTATCACTGGGTCGGCTACCCCGATGCCGCCCGCGAGCTCGCCATCCTCAAGGCGAAGGCGCCGGGTGCGCCGGCCAAGCTGGCGAAGCAGGTCGTCGCCTTCGTCCAGGCGATCCGCAAGGAGGAATTGTTCAAGGCGCCGGGCGTCGCCGAGACGCTCGACTGGGCGAGCGCGCTGGTCGAGCTCGACGCAGTGGCGCTCGATCCGGCCATCGTCTCCGACACGCTGGGCGCGCTGCTGAAATACCAGGACGATATCCAGGCGATGCAGGGCTCGAAGGTCGGCGAACTGCTCGACCAGGCGAAGCAGGCGGCGCGGGGATGAAATCGCGCCGTCATTCTCGGGCGAAGCGAAGCGCAGACCCGAGAATCTCATGACGAGAGAACACTGGTTTCCGAGATGGTCGGCTCAAGGCCGACCATGACGTGCAGCGGGAGCAAGCGATGAACGACGACATCAAGGCGATCGAGGCGGCGACACAGGTCTATCTCGACGGGCTCTACGAGGGCGACGTGGAGAAGCTCTCCTCGGTCTTCCATCCGACCAGCGCGCTGACCCAGTCGCAGGACGGCGAGCTCAAGGTCGTGCCGCGCGCGCAATGGTTCGAAGCGGTGCGGGGCCGCAAGTCGCCGAAGGAGACCGGGCTGGAGCGCGGCGATCATATCCTGGCGATCGATCTGGTCGGGCCGTCCATGGCGCTGGTCAAGGTCAAGTGCCAGATGCCGCCGCGCTATTTCACCGACCTTTTGTCCTTCCTGAAGGTCGACGGCAAATGGGTCGTGGCCCAGAAGGTGTTCATGACCGAGACCGCCGCTTGACCGGCAAGCTGCCCGAGAACGTCGCCTATTTCGCCCGCGCCCTGCGGGCCGCCGGCCTGCGCGTCGGGCCGGGCGCCGTGGTCGAGGCGGTCGAGGCGCTGGCCGACGGGGCGCTCGGCGGCCGTGACGACGTCTATTGGGCGCTACATGCGATCTTCGTGAAGAAGCATGAGGACACGGCGGTCTATGATCAGGCCTTCCGCTTGTTCTGGCGCCGGCGCGGGCTGATCGAGAAACTGATGGCGCAGATGTCGCCGGTGACGCCGCGGGTCGATAGCGAGCCGCAGAAGCCGGAGGCGGGAGCCTTGCGCGTCGCCGAGGCCTTCACTCCGCCGCCGCGCGAGGAGGAGCCCCCGGTCGAATTGACCGAGCTCAGCGCGCGGCTCACCGTCTCCGAGCGCGAGACGCTGAAATCGCGCGATTTCGCCCAGATGAGCGCCGCCGAGATCGCCAAGGCGCGTCAGCTGATCGCAGAGCTGCGGTTGCCAGATGATGCTGTGCCGACGCGGCGCTTCCAGCCCGCCCATGTCGGGGCGCGGATCGATCCGCGCCGGACCTTCCGCCGCTCGCTCAGGGGCGGAGGCGCCTCGATCGATCTCGCCTTTCGCGAGCGCGCCGAGGTCCATCCGCCTGTCGTCGCGCTCGTCGACATCTCCGGCTCGATGGCCGAGTATTCGCGCATCTTCCTGCATTTCCTGCATGCGGTCACCGAACAGCGCCGGCGTGTGCATTCCTTCCTCTTCGGCACCCGCCTGACCAATGTCACGCGCATGCTGCGCGCCCGCGATCCCGACGAGGCGCTGGCGCTCGCCGGCAAGGCGGCGCCGGACTGGGAAGGCGGCACGCGGATCGCCTCGGCGCTGCACGCCTTCAACCGGGTCTGGTCACGTCGGGTGCTGGCGGGCGGGGCGGTGGTGCTGCTCTTCACCGACGGGCTGGAGCGACACCTTGGGCCCGATCTCTCCTTCGAGATGGACCGGCTGCACCGCTCCTGCCGGCAACTGACCTGGCTCAACCCGCTGCTGCGCTATGACGCCTTCGAGGCGCGCGCCAGCGGCATCCGCGCGATGCTGCCGCATGTCGACCAGTTCCGGCCGATCCACAATCTTGCGGCGATGGCCGATCTCTGCGCCGCGCTGTCGTCCGACGCACGGCAGGTCACCGATCCGCGGCTATGGTTGAAGAAGGCGAGTTGAGGCATGATCTGTTTTGTCGATGGCTCCAACGTCATTGCGAGGAGCATAGCGACGAAGCAATCCAGGAGTCGTAGAGCTCGGCCGCTCCTGGATTGCTTCGCTGCGCTCGCAATGACGGAAGCGGCCATCCGCTCGTTTCACGAGGTCGCGCCATGATCAGCACCGACACCGACATCCTCGCGACTGCCGAGGCTTGGGCCAAGGCCGGGCGCGGCGTCGCGCTCGCCACCGTGGTCGAGACCTGGGGCTCGGCCCCGCGTCCGGTCGGCTCGCATCTCGTCATCGACGGCGACGGCAATTTCCTCGGCTCGGTCTCGGGCGGCTGCGTCGAAGGCGCGGTCGTCGCCGAAGCCGGCGACGTCATCGCCGACGGCAAGCCGCGCACGCTGGAGTTCGGCGTCGCCGACGAGACCGCCTGGCAGGTCGGCCTCTCCTGCGGCGGCCGGATCAAGGTCTATGTCGAGCCGGTCAGGGCCTGAGGGAATCTATCGATGCCGTCCTGGGAAACGCTCCTCGCCTTCGCGACGGTGACGCTGGTCATCGCCTATTTCCCCGGTCCGGCGCTGCTCTATACGGCGGCGCAGACCATCGCCCATGGCCGCAAGGCCGGGCTGATGGCGATGCTGGGCATCCATCTCGGCTGCTATGTCCATGTCGTCGCCGCGGCCTTCGGCCTGTCGGCGGTGTTCAAGCACGTGCCCGAACTCTATCTCGCGGTGAAGATCGTCGGCGCGCTCTATCTGGTCTGGCTCGGCATCGGCATGATCCGCTCCAGGCTGGGCGGCGGCCAGATGCAGGCGGTGGCGCCGGCCAAGACGGTCAAGCGCGCGCTGGTCGATTCCTTCATCGTCGAGGTGCTGAACCCGAAGGTCGCGCTGTTCTTCATCGCGCTCCTGCCGCAGTTCGTCGATCCCGCTGCGGCCTTGCCTGTCTGGGCGCAGTTCCTGATCCTCGGCACGATCGTCAACTTCGCCTTCTCCTCGGCCGATCTGATCACCGTCCTCGCTGCCAGCCTGGTGATGAAGACGATGAAGGCGAGCCGTGCCGGCTTTGCCCTCGGGCGCTGGCTCGGCGGCTCGCTGATGATCGGGCTCGGCCTCAAGCTCGCCACCGACAAGGGCTGAACCTGTGGATCTCTCGCTTCTCTCAACGCTCAACAGCGAGCGCGCCGCCCGCCGCGCGACGGTGCTGGTGACCGATCTCGGCTCGGGCGAGCAGCGGCTGGTCAAGGAGGCCGATCTTGCCGGCGATGCGCTGGCCGAGGCGCTGGACAAGCAGTTGCGCGGCGGCAAGAGCGGCAACGTCGAAGTCGACGGCAAGACCTATTTCCTCACCGTTCAGGCCCCGCCGCCGCGCATCGTCGTCACCGGCGCCGTCCATATCTCGCAGGCGCTGGCGCCGATGGCGAAGCTCCTCGATCTCGACATCACGGTAATCGATCCGCGCACCGCCTTCGCCACGCCGGAGCGCTTCCCGGAGGTGACCTTGCTGGCGCAATGGCCGGAGGAGGCGCTGCAGAGCGTGCCGTTCGACGGCTACACCGCCTTCGTCGCGCTGACGCATGATCCGAAAATCGACGATCCGGCCTTGCAGGCGGCGCTGCGCTCCAACTGCTTCTATATCGGCGCGCTCGGCAGCCGGAAGACGCATGGCAAGCGGCTGGAGCGGCTCGCCGCGGCCGGCTTCGGCGAGGCCGATGTGCAGCGCATCCATGCGCCGATCGGGCTCGACATCGGCGCGGTCTCGCCGGCCGAGATCGCGCTCGCCATTCTCGGCGAGATCGTGCAGGCCCTGCGTGGCCCGCGCCGCAAGTCCGCTTGAGGGACAACGTCATATGAAGTTCGGCCCCATTGCCATTGCTGAAGCCGCCGGCGCGGTTGCAGCCCATACCGTGCGTGCCGGCGAGGCGATCGTGCGCAAGGGCGCGACGATCGGCGAGGACGATGTGCGCAAGCTCGCTGCGGCGGGCCTCACCGACATCGTCGCGGTGCAACTGGAGGCCGGCGACATCGACGAGAACGCCGCTGCCGAGCAACTGGCACGGGCGCTGGCGGGCCGGGCGGTGGTCACCGAGGCGCCGTTCACCGGCCGGGTCAACCTGTTCGCCGCGGCGCCGGGCGTCTTGCAGATCGATGCCGGCGTGATCGATGAGCTGAACGCCGTCGACGAGGCGATCACGGTCGCGACCCTGCCGGCGCTGAAGCCGGTCGTCGCCGGCGAGATGGTCGGGACGGTCAAGATCATCCCCTATGCCGTGCCGGAGAAGCGCATCGCCGAGGCGCTCGACCGGCTCGGCGCCGACAAGCCGATCGCGATCGCCGAATACAAACTGAAATCGGTCGCCGTGGTTTCGACATTGCTGCCTGGGCTGAAGACCAGCGTCGTCGACAAGACCTTGCGCACCATGGCCGAGCGGCTCGAGCCCGCACGGGCGGAGATCGAGCGCGATGCCCGCGTTCCGCATGAGAGCCCGCCGCTGGCGCAGGCGATCCGCGAGGCGGTTGCCGGGCCGGCCGAGCTCGTCGTCGTCTTCGGCGCCTCCGCCATCACCGACCGCCGCGACGTCGTGCCGAAGGCACTGGTCGAGGCCGGCGGCACGGTCGAGCATCTCGGCATGCCGGTGGATCCCGGCAACCTGCTGATGCTGGGCACGCTCGACGGCAAGCCGGTGATCGGCGCGCCGGGCTGCGCCCGCTCGCCCAAGGAGAACGGCTTCGACTGGGTGCTGCAGCGCAGCCTCGCCAAGGTGCCGGTGACGCGCGCCGAGATTCAGAAGATGGGCGTCGGCGGCCTGCTGATGGAGATCGTGTCGCGGCCGCAGCCGCGCGCGCCCGGCCATGGCGAGGCCGCGCCCGTCGCCGGCATCGTCCTGGCCGCCGGACGTTCGACCCGGATGGGCGCCGGGAACAAGCTGCTGCAGGAGGTGCGCGGCAAGCCGTTGGTGCGCCACGCCGTCGAGGCGCAGATCGCCTCGCGCGCGGCGCCGGTGATCGTCGTCACCGGCCATCAGCAGGACGAGGTCCGGGCCGTGCTCGCCGGGCTCGATGTCACCCTCGTGCACAACCCCGCCTTCGCAGATGGGCTCGCCGGCTCGCTCAAGGCCGGACTCGCGGCGCTGCCGAAGGAGGTGCCCGGCGTCGTCGTCTCGCTCGGCGACATGCCGAACGTCACCGCGGGGGTGATCGACCGGCTGGCCCAGGCCTTCGCCGATCGACCGGAGGCGCTCGCCGTGGCGCCGACCCTGCTCGGCCAGCGCGGCAATCCGGTATTGCTGGCGCGAAAGCTCTTTCCTGAGGTGGCCAAGCTCGACGGCGACCAGGGTGCGCGCCGCCTCCTCGATGCCGCTGGCGACGCGGTCGAGGAGATCGCGCTCGACGATCCCGCCATCGCACTCGACATCGATACGCCGGAAGCACTGCGAGCCTTGACGGGGCAGGGGCCGCGCTGAGCGCTCACCGCTTCCAGAGCAGGCCGAGCGTGAGATAGGCGCCAGCCTTCTCGTCGCTCGTCTTCTGGATGCCGCCGGCCAGGCGCCAGTCGAGGCCGAACAGGTGCAGGCCGGTGAGATGCAGGCCGAGCCGCAGCTTGTGATAGTCGCGCTCGCGATAGCTCTCGATCTCGGGGCCGAGATAGAGTTCGTCGATCAGCCGCCAGCCTCCGGCGAGGCGTCCCCAGTAACGGCCGCGATCGGCCGGGACCGCATAGGCGTTGGCCTGCAGCAGCCAGTTCTCGGCCGGCTTCGACCAGAGGTCGGCCTGCAGGCGCAGCGAGCCGCGCTGCTCGAAACTGCGCTCGTCGCGGGTCTCCCTATAGCGGGCCTCGATCTCGGGGCCGGCCGAGAGCGTCAGGAACGTATCGTCGATCCGCCATTCATAGCCGAGCAGGGCGTTGAACTCGGTCCTGTAGAGGTGCCCCTGCGTCGGCCTGCGCCGGGCTGGCTCGACGCTCGCGCCCCATTTCAGGCCGAGACGGAAGCCGCTGGCGTCGAGCCCGCCGCTGTCGCCGAACGCCCATTTCAGCCCGACCGAGCCATAGGTCTTGCTGGCATCGGCTTCGAGCGAGCCGAAGATCGCCAGCGAGAGTGGGCTGCGCTCCATCAGGGCCGGATCGGCTTTCGCGGGCGAGGAGGCGAGCGCGACCGCCGCGCCGAAACCGCGCGCGAGCAGACCCCAACGCCCCGCGACCCCCCACGCCACGCCAACGCCTCTCCCGCCGAATAATCAGACGGTGCCGATGCACGTCATGAGTGTGGCAGTTGGCAGAATTCCTGCAAGCATTTGTTAACCATCGCGGCGCAGCCTGAAGGCAGCCGGCTCATCGTCTTCTTCGATCAAGGAGCGTATCGGTCATGGTCTCGCAGGATTTCCTCCGCCAACTGGCAGGTTACGGGCTGACGACTGCCAGGATCCTCTATCGCATGCCGGATCATCCGGACTTCCTGCAGGCTTACGTCTGGCAGGAATACGACCTCGCCCCGCGCTTTCCCGAGCTCCACAAATTCCTCGATTTCTGGCGACGCGAGCTCGATGGTCCGCTGCACTCGATCACGGTGGCGCATTCGCAGCTCATCCGCCCGGCTGAGATCGTCAATGTGAACGGCGTGCTGACCTTGCACTGACGGGCATGCAGCCGGTGGGGTTGTTGGCGCGCAGCGGGGCATGCTAGGCCGCAGGCCCTGCTCATCGCCTGGCGAGCCTGCTTGTCCTCCCCCTTGCGCACTTCCGGACTGCTGATCGCGCTCGCTCATCTGCCGGGCCCGCGCGTCGCCATTCGCGATATCGTCGCGGCCCTGCGCGACCGGGCCTATGCGCTGCTCGTCGTGCTGCTCGGTTTGCCGAACTGCCTGCCGATGCCGCCGCCGATCCCGCTGGTCTGCGGCCTGGTGCTCGCCTTCGTCGCCGCGCAGATGCTGATGGCGCGGGCGACGCCTTGGCTGCCGCACAGGCTGCTCGACCGCAGCATCGCCCAAGCGGATCTGGCGCGTGCCGTCGAGCGCGCCCTGCCGCCCTTGATCCGGCTCGAGCGCTTCTCGAAGCCGCGGCTGACCATGCTGGGCGGGCCCTTCGCGCTGCCGGTTCTCGGTGCGGTGCTGCTGTTCCTGGCGCTCGGGCTGATCGTGGCGGCGCCCTTCATCGGCCAGATCCCGCTCGGGCTCGCGGTCTGCCTGGTCGGGCTCGGCCTGGTCGAGCGCGATGGCGTGCTGATCATCGCCGGGGCCGTGGTCGGCGTTGCCGGCCTCGCTCTGTCGGCCGGCTTCGCCTATGCGCTGGTGAGCTGGCTGGCCAGTTTCTTCTGAGTTCTGCCGCTCAGGCGGCGAGGGCCTGTTCGAACGGCCGCTCCAGCGTCAGCAGGCGGTCGATCTCCTCGGGCGGCACGCCCTTGGAGAACAGGAAGCCCTGCAATTCGTGGCAGCCGATCGCCTGGAGGAAGCGGTGCTGCTCGACGGTCTCGACGCCCTCGGCACAGACGCGCAGGCCGAGCGCCCGGCCGAGATGCACGACCGAATGGACGAGGATCGCCGACTCACCGGTCGCTTCCATGTATTCGAGGAAGGAGCGGTCGATCTTGATCTTGTCGAAGGCGAACCGGCGCAGATAGATCAGGCTCGAATAGCCGGTGCCGAAATCGTCGAGCGCCAGGCTGACGCCATGGGCGCGCAGGTCCATCATCGCAGCCTCGGCGGCATCGGCATCCTCGACCACGACGCCTTCGGTCAGTTCCAGCTCGAGCCGCTCGGGGTCGAAGCCGGTCTCGTCGAGGATGCGGATCACGCTCGCGACGAAGTCCTTGTGGCGGAACTGGATCGGCGAGACGTTGACCGCGAGCTTGATGCCCGGCCATTGCCGGGCCTGCTCGCAGGCGCGACGCAGCACCCACTCGCTCAGCGGCACGATCAGGCCGCGCTCTTCGGCGATGCCGATGAATTCTGACGGGGGGATCATGCCGTGCTCGGGATGCGGCCAGCGCACCAGCGCCTCGACCCCGACGATGCTGGAGCCGTCGATCGAGACCTGCGGCTGGAAGTGCAGCAGCAGCTGGTCGCGGGCGATGGCGTTGCGGAGATCCTCCTCGACCATGCGCTTGAGATGCAGCGCCCGGTTCATCTGCGGCTCGAAGAAGGAATAGCGGTTCCGGCCCTCGTTCTTGGCCTGGTAGAGCGCGGTGTCGGCGAGGCGCAGCAGCGTGCTGCGGTCGGCTCCGTCGCGCGGAGCATTGGCGATGCCGATCGAGCAGCCGATGCTGACGGCGACACCGCCGATCTCGAACGGCTCGGTCAGCGCGTCGAGAATGCGCTGGCCGAGGGCGGCGCTGGCATTGGCCGCGTTCATGTTGGTCTGGATGATGCCGAACTCGTCGCCGCCGAGGCGGGCCACGGTGTCGCCGAGACGCAGGACCGTGGTCAGGCGCTTGGCGACCTGGCGAATGAGCTCGTCGCCGGCATTGTGGCCATAGGTGTCGTTGACGGCCTTGAAGCGGTCGAGGTCGAGCAGCAGCACGGCGAGGCCGCTCTTAGTTCGGCCGAGCTGGGCGATCTCCTGGTCGAGGCGCAGGTCGAAGGTGCGGCGGTTGGACAGGCCTGAGAGCTCGTCCTGGCCGGCGAGACGATGGATCTGGCTCTCGCGCAGGGCGATCTGCTGGGCGGCGTTGCGCAAGCGCAGGAAGACGTAGACGAAGAGCGCGGCGAAGAGGGCGCTGACGGCGCCCAGGGCCCAGGCGAACTGGCTGATCATCGCATCGCCGGGGCGTTCGGGCGTCCAGCTCAGCCAGGCGCTCACCGTGCCGTCGGGCGAGGGGATGTCGCGCCGGCCCAGCGGATTGGCCGGACGCTCGGTCACGACTTCCAGCCGGGGCAGACGATAACGTAAGGCGAGTTCGTCGAGCTGGGCCTGCGTCACCTTGCGATAACCGACGATGAAGGCGGCGGCCTCGGGAGAGGTGGGACGGGTCGCCTGCTCGCCTCTGCGCAGGTCGGCGGCCATGACGCCGAGGGTGTCGAGACCGTTCTGGAGCAGCATGGCTGTGACCGGACCGTCGCCGATGCCGCGCCCTTCCGCCGGCGCGGCACCGCCGGGCAGGTCGAGCCTGAGGCGGGCGAGGGCGTCATAGCCGGCCTGCGTTGCGGTTTCGCCGTGCTCGATGCCGGCCAGGACGCGGCCGGAGGCGGTGACCAGATAGGCGCCGTCGAAATCGAGGAAGCGATTGCTGACCTGGGCGAAGGCCCATTGCAAGGTTGCGCTCGGCAGGAGGCTGTTGAGCACCGGCTGCAACACGCCGGCAGCTTGCAGATTGTCGAAACGCAGGCGGCGCAAATGGGCTTGCGTGGTCAGCGCTGTCTCGACGCGCTCGCGCTGGCGGGTGGCCTCGAGCTGGTTGGTGTCGCTCACCATCGCCGACATCACGCCGAGCACGGCCGTCAGCACGAGCGCGAACGCGGCCGCCAGCGTCGCCAGCGTGCGGGTCAGCATGCGCGCCGACGATTCGGTGTTCGTCATCTTCACGTGTGTCGGCAAGACGGGACCTGTAGCGGCACGCTGACGGCGGACCTTGGCAGGGGAATCTTGCCATCCGGTTTCCAGGACCACCGAGAAACCGGGGAAGTCGCGGATTTTTCGGCCGAAATCGCCGGCCCCGCGCTATAGCACCGGGCCGAAAAGTCGAATCCACCCTTCGGAAAAGTCCGATGCGATAACGATAGGGCAGATCATCTCCGTTCGGCCGCGCGACGATCTAGTCGCCGGTCGGCTCATAGGGCGGGCGCGGAATCGCCATGTGAGCGGCGCGAAGTGCTGCCGACCAGCGCTCGCGCAGATCGTGGAAATAAGGCTCGCCCGCCTCGATCCGACGGTTGAGTTCGGGAGCGGCGGCGTCGCGTCGGAGCACGATCAGGTCGATCGGCAGGCCAACGCCGAGATTGGAGCGCATGGTCGAATCCATCGAGATCAGCCCGACCTTGAGCGCGTCGTAGAGATGGGTCTTGAAGGTGACGGCGCGGTCGAGGATCGGCTTGCCGTATTTATGCTCGCCGATCTGCAGAAAGGGCGCGTCCATGCCGCATTCGATGAAGTTGCCGGCCGAATAGACCATGAACAGCCGCATCGACCGCCCCTGGATCTGGCCGCCGAACAGGAACGACATGTCGAACTTGACGCCGGCCTCGCGCAACGCCTCGCCGTCGGTTTCGCGCACGATGCGCACGGCGCGGCCGACGAGCTGGGCGGCGCGGAACATCGAAGGTGCGTTTTGCAGCGTCTCGACCTCGCCCGTTTCCGGGTTGGGGATGCCTTCGTGCAGCAGGCTGACCACCGACTGGGTGACGGAGAGGTTGCCGGCGGTGGCGAGCGCCATCGTCCGCTCGCCCGGCCAGGAGAAGACGTGCAGCTTGCGGAAGGTCGAAATGTCGTCGAGCCCGGCATTGGTGCGGGTGTCGGCGATCATCACGAGCCCGTCCTGGACGAGGATGCCGGCGCAATAGGTCAAGAGCGGTCTCCGCAACGCGCCAGAACGGCGTGCGAGGCTGGTATCAGGCCCACATGACAGCGGCAATGTGCCGGGACGGCTACTGCCCCTGGAAGCGCGGCTTGGCCGCCTGGGCGCTGACCTCGACCAGGAGCCTCTCGCCCTGGCCGCCGGCGCGGGCGCCGCGGACCGGGGCGGCGTCCGCAAAGTCGAGCCCGGCGGCGACACGCACATGCGTATCGATCGGGCAGAGCCCGTTGGCGGCATCGAAGCCAATCCAGCCATATTCGGGCAGATAGGCCTCGGCCCAGGCATGGGCACCGTCGGCATGGGGCAAGGTGTCCGAGGCCGCGACATAGCCGGAGACATAGCGCGCCGGCGCGCCGAGGAGGCGGGCGCAGGTCATGAAGACATGCGCGACGTCCTGCGGGATGCCTTCGCCGGCCTCAGCACAGGCGGCGGCGCCGATGCCGACATGGTCGGCGGTCGGCACGCAGCGGATCTCGGCGTGGATCGTCTCCAGCAGCGCATGCAACTTGGTGAGGTCGCTGCCGCCGCGGCTCGCAGCCTTCTCGGCGAGCGCCCGCAGGGCCTCGCTGCCTTGAGTCAGCCGGCTGTCGCGCATGAATACGTCGGGCGGCACCTTCTCGGTCACGCCGCGGACCACGCCGGCGAGGTCGAGGGTCTCGACCAGGCCGTTGATCTCGATCGTATAGTTTTCGATCGGGCCGTCGGCCGAGAAATCATGGATGATGTTGCCGAACGGATCCTGGCCGGCCTGCAATCGTCCGTCGATGCTCGGCGCCACGCGCCAGGACATCACGTGCTGGCCGTCATGGTCGCGCGGCGTTAGGCGCAGCACCTGCCTGAGCTGGCGCACCGGCTCGGCATAAGTGTAGGCGATGCTGTGGGAAATCCGGATCCGCATGCGGCAAGCGTCCAAGTTCGGGAGCGAAAGGAAGCCCTTACTGCAGGTATTGCTCGACGATGACGTTTCCGAGGCGGTTGTTCTCGGTGATGAAGTCCTCGATGAACTCGTGCAGCCCGCGCTGGAGCACCGCCTCGATCGGCGTGTTGGCGAGGTTGGTCAGCGTCCTGCGCGCTTGGCGCTGGGCCGGCCCGTGCCGGTTGTAGGCGTCGCCGATCTGGTCGAGGAAGCGCGAGATGTTCTCATAGCAGCTCGCCAGCGAGCGCGGCATGCGCCGATTGAGGATCAGCAGGTCGGCGATCAGCGTCGGCTTCACCGCCTGACGATAGACCCAGTGATAGGCTGTCAGCGCCGAGACCTCGCGCAGCATCGTGGTCCACTGGAAATAGTCGAGCGATCCGCCGACCTGCTCGGTCTCGGGCAGCAGCACATGGTATTTCACGTCGAGGATGCGGGCGGTGTTGTCGGCGCGCTCGACATTCACGCCGAGCCGCGAGAACCAGTAGCCGTCGTCGCGCAGCATGGTTCGGTAGGCCGAGCCGTCGAAGGCGAGCGAGACGCCCTTCACCCAGTCGAGGAAGCGGGCGAACTCCTCGCGGTCCATGCGCTTGCGCTCGAAGCGCTGGAGCTCGAGCCAGGCGCCGTTGAGCGCATCCCACATCTCCGAGGTCAGCGCGGTGCGGACCGCGCGGGCGTTGGAGCGGGCGAGGGCGAAGCAGTTGCGGATCGAGGACGGATTGTCCGGGTTGAAGCTGAGGAAATCGCAGACATTGCGCTCATTGGCCTCGCCATAGGCCTTGGCGAAGGTGTCCTCGCAGCCGGCGGTGGCGACCGCGCTCTGCCATTCGGTGCCGGCGCCGCCATAGGCGGAGGGCAGGTTGGTCAGGCGGGTGGTGGCGTCGAGGATGCGGGCGAGGTACTCGGCCCGCTCCACATAGCGCGAGACCCAGTAGAGGCTGTCGGCGGTACGGGAAAGCATGATCAGGTCCGGTCTGCTGGCATGATGTGGTTCGCGCGAGCGTCTTGCGCCGGGGACGGGGTGAGACGAGGTCGCCGCCACGCGCTCATGCATCGAGAACCCAGGTGTCCTTGGTGCCGCCGCCCTGGCTGGAATTGACCACGAGCGAACCTTCCTTGAGCGCGACGCGGGTCAGCCCGCCCGGCACGCAGGAGATGCCGTTCGCGCCGGAGAGGACATAGGGGCGCAGGTCGACATGGCGCGGCGCTACGCCCGATGCAACGAAGGTCGGGCAGGTCGAGAGCGCCAATGTCGGCTGGGCGATGAAGCCCTCGGGCTGCGCCTTCAGCTTCTTGCGGAAGGTGTCGATCTGCTGCTTGCTGGCATGCGGGCCGACCAGCATGCCGTAGCCGCCGGAGCCGTTGACCTCCTTCACCACGAGCTTCTCGAGATTGTCGAGCACATAGGCATTGGCCTCGCGCTCGCGGCAGCGATAGGTCGGTACGTTCTTCAGGATCGGCTCTTCTCCGGTGAAGAACTTCACGATCTCCGGCATGTAGCTGTAGACCGCCTTGTCGTCGGAGACGCCGGTGCCGACCGCGTTGGCCAGCGTGACGTTGCCGGCCTTGTAGGCGCCGATGATGCCGGGCACGCCGAGCACGGAATCGCTGCGGAAGACCAGCGGGTCGATGAAGTCGTCATCGATGCGCCGGTAGATCACGTCGACGCGCTTGGGCCCCTGCGTCGTGCGCATGTAGACGACGTCGTCCTTGACCAGGAGGTCCGAGCCCTCGACCAGCTCGACGCCGAGCTTGTCGGCCAGGAACGAGTGCTCGTAGAAGGCCGAATTGTACTGGCCGGGCGTCAGGAGGCAGATCGTCGGATCGGAGGAGGCCGTGCGCGGCGCGACCGAGCGCAGCGTCGCCAGCAACTGGTCGGGATAGTTGTCGACCGGCGCGACGCGGTGCGTGGCGAAGAGCTCCGGGAAGAGCCGGAGCATCACCTCGCGGTTCTCCATCATGTAGGAGACGCCCGACGGCGTGCGCGCATTGTCTTCCAGCACATAGAAGGTGTCGGCGTCGACGCGGACGATGTCGATGCCGGCGATGTGGCAGTAGATGCCGTGCGGCACCTGGAAATCGACCATCTGCAGCTGATAGCAGGCGTTGCGATAGACCAGGTCGGGCGGGATGATCCCGGCCTTCAGGCATTCCTGCGGCCCGTAGACGTCGGCCAGGAACATGTTGAGCGCGGTGACGCGCTGGCGCAGGCCCTTCTCCAGCTTGGTCCATTCCGGCTTGGTCAGCACGCGCGGGATGATGTCGAAGGGGATCAGGCGCTCGGTCGATTCCTCGTCGCCATAGACGGCGAAGGTGATGCCGATGCGGCGAAAGAACAGCTCGGCCTGCGAACGGCGCAGCGCCAGCATCTCGGGCGGCGCTTCCTTCAACCAGCGATCGAGCTCGCCATAGGCGGCCCGCAGGCCGCCTTCTCCCCCTGTCATCTCGTCGAATGCGACCATGCAGCCGTCTTCCCCTGTTTCGGCTAGCCTATGCGCATTCGCTCCAGTTGGGGAAGAGGTCTGTTGCCGACGCTTTTGTCGGGTGGCTGCCTCTTTCCTGGGCAGTCCTGGCCGACGCTGAAACGCGACCGTGCTCGGCCTGAAGCCACCGTGGCGTGGATCGCCGACCTGGCCTCGGTTTCGGAGGCCGCCGTTGCTCTTGCAGACTCCGGCGCCGTGTAGTCGTTGTCAGCCATGCGCATTCTGTCCCTGGTCGCCCATCCCCGCGAGTCGAGCTTTTGCCATGCGATCTCGGGCCGTGTCCGGAACGCGCTGTCGGATGCCGGTCATGACGTCGTCCATCATGACCTCTACTCGGAGGGATTCGACCCCTGTCTGAAGGCGGAAGAGGCCTATACGACAGGCGATACGTTTGAAGCGGCTCTATCGCGGGGCGAAGACCCTATCGTCCGACAGCATCGATCGGACATCGCGGCTGCTGACGGCTTATTGATCGTCCATCCGAACTGGTGGGGTAAGCCGCCGGCCATATTGTCTGGTTGGATGGACCGGGTCCTGGTTCCGGGCGTGGCTTATCGCCTGAGCACTGCAGACGGCTTGCCGGAGGGATTACTCGCGATCAGGATCGCGCTGGTCCTGAATACCTCGGACACATCTGCGCAGCGTGAAGAAGAGCAGCTGGGCGACCCGCTCGAATCGATTTGGGGACGCTGCGTGCTGCCGTATTGCGGCGTGAAGGCCTATCGGCGGCACGTTTTCAGGCCGGTCGTCGGCAGCTCGGACGAGCAGCGGGGAGATTGGTTGGCCGAGGCCGAAGCCATCGGCGCAATGGTGTTTCAATCGGATCGGTAGCGGAGGCAGTACGCATCCGGCTGAAAGGGGCGGGCAGCAACGCCTCAGATCAGCCCCAGCCCCTTGAAGCTGGCATGCCCGTCGCGGCCGACGATGATGTGGTCGTGGATGGCGATGCCCAGGGGCTTGGCGATATCGACCAGCTCGCGGGTCATGCGCATGTCGGCGCCCGACGGCGTCGGGTCACCCGATGGATGATTGTGAAACGTCCCACGTAATTTACTAAAGTGTTGAATTTCCGGTCTTTTTTCGATGTGTCTGTTGAGTAGGTGCCGGTAATTGGGGTCTGTTTTTGTGATCGAACGTGACCTCACACCTGATCCCCGTCGCTCCCGGTGAGTCTCCTTGAAGCCCGGCAACGAATCTTATTCGTTTCGTCCCAGGCCTCAAGCTCCACGATGGGATAGAGCACGGCTTTGCCGATCTTCACGAAGGAAGGCCCGATTTTCATCGCACGCCAATTGCGAAGCGTGCCGACAGACACTCCTCCGCGATAGCGTTCCGATACTTCTTCGGCGGTGAGAAATTTTCCGTCAGTCATCCGTCCTCCTTTGATCGGCGTGAGGTCGCCGATCGTTTGCTGATGAGAAAGCGCGAGACGCTTTTCAGTGGAGATACCGATCCCTGTCGGGCCCGCCTGCGAGCATTGGCTCACGCTGCTACACGAACGACCATGTAGTTCGATCCAACGGGCGGAAAGGGTGATTCGGTCGGAGTAGGGCTCCTGGCTATCGGCGGTTAAACATAGGCGGGTCGCGCGGACGCTCGTCCGGCCGGCGACGCCGAATCGGTCTCCAACGTGAACGCCTCGGCGCCCGCGCGCCGGGCACGGCCTTCACTTCAGCAGGCGTTCAAGCACCGCGACGGAATTGCCGATGCCGTGCATGACCATTGACGGATAGAGCGAGCTGGTCTTGTAGCGGACCCGACCGTAGAAGCCGCCTTCCCGAAACAGGATCGCGATGTCGAACAACGCCGTCTCAAAAAGGGGTTTGTCTACCAATCAACAGGAAATCACGATGAAGTGAAAACATCGTATTTTCAACGGGCTGGCGGTGTGGGAGTGGAGTATGAGAATCCTGCCGAAATGGCGCTAGGGGCAGAGACCTAGAGGGCGATCGGCGGCAAAGTGCGGGCGTGGCGGAGTTGGTAGACGCAGCGCATTCAAAATCCGCCGTCCTTACGGATATGTCGGTTCGTGTACGACCGCCCGCACTATCGTCTCATTCACCGCTGAGAAGGGATTGTTTGGGCCGCCCAGGCAAACCCGTAACGCCAAGTGGCGTTGATGTGGCTTATTGGCAGTCGTGGCCAATTCCGGCAAAGGACTTCACCAGATCATCGACGGCCTTCACCTGCGCGAGGAACGCCGGGATTTGGGCGAGAGGCAGGGCGCTTGGACCGTCGCACAAGGCCCTGTCCGGATCGGGGTGAGCCTCCACGAATAGTCCGGCCAGCGACAATGCCATGGCGGATCGAGCGAGTTCGAACGCCTGATCGCGGCGACCGCCGGAGCTGCTTGCTCCGGCCTGGCGCATTTGCAGCGAATGGGTGACGTCAAAAACGATCGGTACGCCAGCCGTCACGGTTTTCATGACACCAAAGCCCAGCATGTCGACAACGAGATTGTCGTAGCCGAAGCTGCTTCCCCGCTCGCATATGACGACCTGATGATTGCCGAAGTCCTCCAGCTTTTCGACGACATGCCCTATCTGGCTTGGGCTCATGAATTGCGGTTTTTTGACATTGACGACCTTGCCCGTTCGTGCGATCGCCTCGATCAGGTCGGTTTGCCTCGCCAGAAACGCGGGCAGTTGCAGCACGTCGCAGACCTCGGCGGCGACCGTAGCCTGTTCGGGAAGATGGATATCCGTGAGGACCGGGACGCCGAAGCTCGTGCGTACCTCCTGAAGGATTTTCAGGCCCTCATCGATCCCCGGCCCGCGATAGGATCGGTTCGATGACCGATTAGCCTTGTCGAAAGAAGCTTTGAAGACATACGGCATGTTCAGGCGCGTCGTCTCCGTCGTCATCACCTCCGCCACCCGCATGGCGAGATCGCGGCTTTCCAGCACGTTCACGCCGCCCATAAACACCATCGGTCGAGTGTTGCAAAACTCTATCGTCCCAAGCCTGACGGTCTTCACATTCACTCCTCGTTCAACTGTCGCTCCGCCTGGGCCGGTGGCACAGGTTGAACCGCGCCGGGTTTCCCGGAGGCCATTTCGTTTGAGTCACGCCGCCATGGCTGGCTCGTCCAGCATGGCGTAGTAGCGCTCCTCGGCCTCGGCCGGCGGGATGTTGCCGATAGGCTCCAGCAGCCGGCGATTGTTGAACCAGTCGACCCAGGCAAGCGTGGCAAACTCGACTGCCTCGAAGCTCCGCCAGGGTCCGCGGCGGTGGATCAGCTCCGCCTTGTAGAGGCCGTTGATCGTCTCAGCGAGAGCATTGTCATAGCTGTCGCCGACGCTGCCGACGGAGGGCTCGATACCGGCCTCGGCGAGGCGCTCGGTGTAGCGAATGCTGACG
>PNLY01000037.1 GCA_013823325.1 Methylobacterium sp. | reverse complement strand
GGGACCGCCGCTGATTGTTAGGCCGATGCGGAGCCGTTGCTCCCTCTTCGATAGGGCAGGCCCTCATCCCTGCCCTTCTCCCACACGGGAGAAGGGTTCCCCGCGCCCAGCATGTCTGGTTCCGCCTGCTGGAAACCCTTTGGCTGGCTAAGAAATCATCACCATCGGTCGGCAGCCAAGCACAGGTGCCACGGGGAGCATAGCGTGCCGGAACTTCTCCAATACCTGTTGTCGGGCGTGACGGTCGGCGCGGTCTATGCGCTCGTCGCGCTCGGCTTCACCCTGATCTACAATGCCTCCGACGTGGTGAACTTCGCCCAGGGCGAGTTCGTCATGCTCGGCGGCATGATCACCTTCTTCGCCTGGCAGGCCGGCATCCCGCTGCCGCTGGCGGCGCTGCTCGCCATCCTCGCCGCCGCAGTGGTCGGCGTGCTCCTCAACAAGCTGGCGATCGAGCCGGCCCGCGGTGCGCCCGTCGCCAGCCTGATCATCATCACCATCGGCGCCTCGATCTTCCTGCGCGGCAGCGCCCAACTCGTCTTCGACAAGCAGCTCCACCGCTTCCCGGGCTTCTCCGGCGACGATCCGCTCAGGGTCTTCGGCGCAACGATCCTGCCGCAGAGTCTCTGGGTCATCGCCGGGGCGGTCGCGATCTTCCTCGGGCTCTGGCTGTTCTTCGCCCGCACGCTGACCGGCAAGGCCGTGCTCGCCACCGCCAACAACCGCATAGCCGCGAGTCTGGTCGGCATTAATCCCAATCACATGATGACGCTGAGCTTCGCCGTCTCGGCCGCGATCGGCGCGCTCGCCGGCGTGCTCGTCACCCCGATCACCCTGACCAGCTATGATCTCGGTGTGGCGACGGCGCTGAAGGGCTTCGCCGCCGCCATGCTCGGCGGCATGGGGGTTCCGGCCGGAGCGCTGGCTGGCGGCCTGCTGCTTGGACTGATCGAGGCGCTGACCGCCGGCTATGTCAGTTCGGTCTACAAGGACGCCGTCGCCTTCGTCCTGATCCTGGTGATCCTGTTCGTGCGGCCGCAAGGCCTGCTCGGCCGCAGGGCGATGGACCGGGTCTGACGATGCGCCTGTCCCAAAAGCATCTCACCTTGATCGTGCTGGCGCTGCTGGTCGTGCTGGCGCCGGCCTTCTTCCCCTCGAATTTCTATTACCGCATCGGCGCGCTGATCTTCGTCAACGGGCTCGCTGTCACCGGCCTCGTCGTGCTGATCGGCTTCGCCGGCCAGATCAGCCTCGGCCATGCCGGCTTTGCCGGGATCGGCGCCTATGCCTGCGCTCTGGCGCCTGGCTATCTCGGCCTGCATCCAGGCTTGGCCATGTTGCTTGGGGCGCTGCTTTCAGGCGGCGTCGCCTGGCTGATCGGCCGGCCGATCCTGCGGCTCAAGGGCTATTACCTCGCCGTCGCCACCCTCGGCTTCGGCATCCTCGTCTCGATGGTCCTCGCCAATGAGGCGAAGATCACTGGCGGGCCGGACGGGCGCGAGGTCGCCGAGCTCGGCCTGCGCGGCGCACTCGCCTCGATCGGCGTCGGCCTGAGCAACGCGCAATTCTGGTACGCCACTACCGGCCTCTCCATGCTCGCCGGCGCCTGGATCGCGCTCAACCTGCACGACAGCCCGTCGGGGAGGGCGCTGCGCGCGCTGCATGATTCCGAGGTCGCGGCCCGCACCGTCGGCGTCGATGTCGCCCGGCTCAAGCTGTCGGCTTTCGTGATCTCGGCCGTCTACGCCTCGCTCTCCGGCTCGCTGCTGGCGCTGATGAACCGCTTCATCACGCCCGACGTCGCCGGTTTCCTGCATTCGGTCGAGCTGGTGACCATGACCGTCTTCGGCGGTGTCGGCTCGGTGCCGGGCGCCATTCTCGGCGCCGCGACGCTGACCCTGCTGCCGCAGGCGCTGACCGTGCTGCAGCAATACGAGAACCTCATCCTCGGCCTGATCATGATGCTGGTGATGATCTTCATGCGTGAGGGGCTGCTGCCCTCGATCATGCGCCGCCTGAAGGGGAGGGGCTGATGACGCTCCTCTCCGTCGAAGGCCTCGGCATCGATTTTGGCGGCCTGCGCGCCGTCAATGATGTCGGCTTCTCGGTCTCGCCGGGCGAGATCGTCTCGGTGATCGGCCCCAACGGCGCCGGCAAGACCACGCTGTTCAACATGATCTCGGGCGTCTACCAGCCCCAGCGCGGCCGGATCGCGCTTGACGGGCAGGACGTCACCGGCCTGGCGCCGAACCGCCTCGCCGAGCGCGGCCTGTCCCGCACCTTCCAGAACCTGCAGATCTTCCAGCGCATGAGCGTGCTGGAGAACGCCATGACCGGCTGCCATCTTCGGGAGCGTGGACCGATCCTGGGGGATCTCCTCAGCCTGCCGTCCTCGCGCCGCCGCAGTGCCGTGACCAGGGCGCGTGCCACCGAACTGCTGGAGCGCGTCGGCCTGGCGCGCGGCGCCGAGCGGGAGGCGTCCTCGCTCTCCTATGGCGCGCTGAAACGGCTCGAGATCGCCCGGGCGCTGGCGTTGGAGCCGCGCATCCTCCTGCTCGACGAGCCGGCGGCCGGCTGCAACGCGGTCGAGACCGAGGAGATCGACCATCTGATCGTCGAGGTCGCCAAGTCCGGCGTCGCCATCCTCTTGGTCGAGCACGACATGAAGATGGTGATGCGCATCTCCAGGCACATCGTCGTGCTCGATCGCGGCGAGAAGATCGCCGAAGGCGCGCCGGCTATCGTCTCGCGCGACCCCAAGGTAATCGAGGCCTATCTAGGCACGCAGGCGACGGAGGCGGGCCATGCTCTCGGTTGAGGGGCTGCGCTCGCGCTATGGCCGCATCGAGGTCCTGCACGGCGTCGACCTCGAGGTCGGCTCCGGCGAGATCGTCACCGTGGTCGGCGCCAATGGCGCCGGCAAGACCACGCTGTTGCGCTGCATCTCCGGCGTCCAGCCGGCGAGCGGCGGCGCGATCATCTTCCGCGGCGAGGCGCTGAAGGCGATCCCGGCCCATCGCCGCGTGGGGCTGGGACTTTCGCAATCGCCGGAAGGCCGGCTGATCTTCACCAACCTCACCGTCGAGGAGAACCTTCGGCTCGGCGCCTATCTCTTCGCCGACGAGCGTGTCGAGCGTGACATGGCCGATGCCTTCGCCATGTTCCCGATCCTGAAGGAGAAGCGCAATTTGCCGGCCGGCGGCCTTTCCGGCGGCCAGCAGCAGATGCTGGCGATCGGGCGCGCCTTGATGGCCCGGCCAGCCTGCCTCCTGCTCGACGAGCCCAGCATGGGTCTGGCGCCGATCCTGGTGGCGCAGATCTTCGATGTCGTGAAGAACCTGAAGTCGCTCGGCGTCACCGTGCTGCTGGTCGAGCAGAACGCTTATGCCGCCCTGCGGATCGCCGACCGCGGCTATGTCATGGAGACCGGCCGCATCGGCTTCAGCGGCACGGCCGAGGAGCTGATCGCCGACCCGCGCATCCGCGAGGCCTATCTCGGCATCTGAGACGCCGCGTAGCTGGTAAGCCCCGTGCTCAGGGCTTGTTCGGGTCGAAATGCTTGGTCAGCTTGTGGCCATAGCCGCCATAGTCCTGCTGCAACGACTCGCTCTGCGCGGCGAAGGCGGTGACCTGCTGCGGGAAGCGCGTCTCGAACATGAAAGCGAGCGTGCCCTCGAGCTTGTGCGGCTTCAGCTCGACGGTGCTGGCCTTCTCGAAGGCGTCCACATCAGGGCCGTGCGGCAGCATCGTATTGTGCAGCGAGATGCCGCCCGGCACGAAGCCGCCGCCGGTCTTGGCGTCGTAGACACCGTAGACCAGCCCCATGAACTCGCTCATCACGTTCATATGGTACCAGGGCGGGCGGAAGGTGTTCTCGGCCACCAGCCAGCGGTCGGAGAAGATGACGAAATCGATGTTCGCCGTGCCGGGCGTCTCCGAGGGCGAGGTCAGCACGGTGAAGATCGACGGGTCGGCATGGTCGTAGAGGATCGGGCCGACCGGCGAGAAGCGCCGGAGATCGTATTTGTAGGGCGCGTAATTGCCGTGCCAGGCGACGACGTCGAGCGGCGAATGGTCGATGTCGGCGGCCCAGAGATTGCCGCCCCATTTCACATACATCTTCGACGGCGCGTCGCGGTCCTCGTAGGCTGCGACGGGGGTGAGGAAATCTCGGGGATTGGCGAGGCAGTTCGCGCCGATCGGCCCGCGCTCCGGCAAGGTGAAGGCGCCGCCATAGTTCTCGCAGATATAGCCGCGCGCCGGGCCCTCCGTGAGCTCGACCCGGATCTTGACGCCGCGCGGGATGACCGCGATCTCGCCGGGCTCGATGTCGATGATGCCGAACTCGGTCCAGAGGCGTAAGGAGCCCTGCTGCGGCACGAACAGCATCTCGCCATCGGCGTTGTAGAAGTATTCGTCCACCATCGAGCGGGTGATCAGGTAGACATGCGCGCCCATGCCGCCCTGGCTGCCGGCATCGCCGGCGGTGGTCATGCTGCGGATGCCCTCGATGAAGGAGAGCGGCTCGCTCGGGATCGGGAGCGGGCTCCAGCGCAGCGGCGCGATCGGCATGTCGACCTCGCGGGCCGGCGCCGTGCGCCAGAGCCGGGTATCGACCTTCCTGAAGGTGTTCCAATGGGCGACCGTCGGCCGGATACGGTAGAGCCAGGAGCGTTCATTGGTGGTGCGCGGCGCGGTGAAGGGCGAGCCGGAGAGCTGCTCGGCATAGAGCCCGTAGGCGCATTGCTGCGGCGAGTTGCGGCCGAGCGGCAGCGCGCCCGGCAAGGCCTCGGTCTCGAAGCCGTTGCCGAAGCCCGACATGTAGCCGGCCGCGATCGCGCTCCTGGCTGCGCTGTCCTGCGCTTGCGCGGCAGTCGTGTTCCGAACGTTCATGATCCTGCTCCCGAACGGTCCGTCCCTCCGCCGCAGCATTTGGCAGCGGTCATGATATAGTTGCGTTTGTAACCAATTTCTGTGGGACTAACAAGCGTCGACGACGCTTGTTTTCGCGGACCACCGCGGCTCGCACACCGGGCTCGACGTCCGGACCCGGCGAACTGCGCGTCCGTACAGCGGAACAACCCGTCGTAACCTCCTAACGCAATCTACATCTCTCGCCGCTAACAAATCTCGGTCTTGCATGGGCCGCTCGTCCTTGCGGCATTGGGCTTTGGGGGAAGCGGATCATGCACGCCATCGTCGGGCGCGGTGCCGGGAAACTCGTGGGTGCCGTGGAGCCGTCGCTCCTGCGTGATGAACTGCTCGGCGAGATCTTCGAGGCCTCCGCCCGGCGCACGCCCGACCGCATCGCCATCATTTTCGGCGCCGAGCGCGTCACTTACGCCGAGCTCGATGCAAGGGCCGACAAGGTGGCGCGGGCGCTGCGGGCGCGCGGCGTCTCGGCTGGCGATTTCGTCGGCCTGTGGATGTCCCGCTCGCTCGACCTGCATGTCGCGCTGCTCGGCATCCTCAAGGCCGGCGCGGCCTATATCCCTTTCGATGCCGACGCGCCCCCTGAGCGCATCGGCGAATGCCTCGCCGATTGCGCGGCGAAGGTCATCGTCGTCGACGATGCCACCCGCGCCAAGCTCGATCGGGAGCTGCCTGCCGACGCCGTGAGCTGCCGCGATCTGATCGCCGTGGGCATTGGTGCCCCGCCGGTCGACCCGCGCGCTGACGGCGTGACGCCGGCGAGCCCGGCCTATGCGATCTACACCTCGGGCTCGACCGGCAAGCCGAAGGGCATCGTCATCGCCCACAGCAATATCTGCCATTATCTGCGCTCGTCGAACCTCGTCTACGGCATGGCGGCGGACGACGTCTCCTTCCAGGGCGCTTCGGTCGCCTTCGATCTCTCGCTGGAGGAGATCTTCGTCCCTTATCTCGTCGGCGCGACGCTCTGGGTCGCCTCGGCGCAGGTGCTGGACGAGGTCGAGGCCCTGCCCGCCTTGATGGCGCAAGCCGGCATCACCGTGCTCGACACCGTGCCGACGCTTCTCGCCATGATGCCCCAGGACATTCCGAGCCTGCGCATCATCATCCTCGGCGGCGAGGCCTGCCCGCCCGCCGTTCGCCAGCGCTGGTGCCGGCCGGGGCGCAAGGTCTTCAACTCCTACGGGCCGACCGAGGCCACCGTCGTCGCCACCGTCGACGAGGTCACGCCGGACGAGGCGGTGACCATCGGCGTGCCGATCCCGAACTACACCTGCTATGTCGTCGACGAGGAGATGCGCATCGTCGGCCCCGGCACCGAGGGCGAACTGCTGATCGGCGGCCCCGGCGTCGCCGCCGGCTATCTCGGCCGTCCCGAGCTCACCGCGGAGAAGTTCATCGCCAACCCCTTCGGCGGCGACGGCAGCGACCCGGTGCTCTACCGCTCGGGCGATGCGGTCAGCATCTCCGAGAAGGGCAAGATCCTCTTCCACGGCCGCATCGACGACCAGGTCAAGCTGCGCGGCTTCCGGCTCGAGCTCGGTGAGATCGAGGCGAGGCTCTGCGACCTGCCCGGCATTGCGCAGGCGACCGTGGTGCTGCGCCGCGACGACGGCATCGACCGGCTCGTCGCCTTCGTGGTGCCCGACGCTGGGAGCACTTTCGACCGCGGCGCCGTGCGTGCCGCGCTGAAGGAAACCCTGCCGCCCTACATGGTGCCCTCGCATTTCGAGGAGATGGCGAGCCTGCCGCGCCTGACCTCGGGCAAGGCCGACCGCAAGGCGCTGAAGGCGGCGCCGCTGACGCTGGTGGCCTCCGCCGAGGAGCAGGATGAGCCGCAGAGCTCGACGGAGGCGGCCTTGCTCGCCGCCGCCAAGCCGCTCTTCCCGGGCCAGACCATCGGCTTCGAGGCTGATTTCTTCGCCGATCTCGGCGGCCATTCGTTGCTGGCCGCGACCTTCCTGGCCGGCGTGCGCGCCAATCCCGCTTTGCCGAGCATCACGCTGGAGGACGTCTACAGCCTGCGCACCCTGCGTGCGATTGCAGCCAGACTCGACGAACGCGGGCAGGCCAATGCGGGCAAGCCGGCACGCGATCTGTCCTTCGAACCGCCGCCGCTAAAGCGCCGCCTGCTCTGCGGCCTCGCCCAGCTCGCCTGCATGCCGATGCTGCTGCTGGCGCTGACCGGCCCCTGGCTGACGATCTACGTGATCTACGAGTTGATCACGGAGGACGGGCGTATCGAGCTGCGCGAAGTCCTGATGATGATGGGCATCTACGCGCTCGTCGTGCTCTGCGTCATGCTCGCCGGCATCGCCGGCAAGCGCCTTGTCCTCTGGCGCACCAGGCCGGGCCGCTATCCGCTCTGGGGCGTCTATTTCTTCCGCTGGTGGCTCGCCCGCCAGTTCACGGGAATGGTCCATCTCAGCCTGATGCAGGGCACGCCGCTGGCGAGCTTCGCCATGCGCCTGCTCGGGGCCAAGGTCGGGAAAGGCGTCTTCATCAGCGGCTTCGAGGCCGGTGCGATCGATCTCGTCGAGATCGGCGATGACGTCACGCTCGGCGGCAAGCTCAGCCTCGCCAATGCCGAGGTGGTCGGCAACGAGCTGGTGATCGGCACGATCACGATCGGCAAGGACGCCTATATCGGCACGTCCTGCGCCATCGGCCACGACACGGTGATCGGCGAAGGCGCCGAGCTCGCCGACCTGACCGCGCTCGCCGCGGGCAGCCGGGTCGCCGCCTTCGAGCATTGGGACGGCTCGCCCGGCCGCCGCATCGGCGCGGTCGATCCCGCCGCCTGGCCGCAGCCCGCTCCGAAGCTCTCGCTGCTGGTCAGGACCCTGCAGGGCGTCTTCTTCGCCGCGATGCTGCTGGTGATGCCGGCGCTGGCGCTGCTGCCGATCTTCCCGGCCTTCGTCATCCTCGACCGGTTCGACGGGCCGCTGCAGCAATTGGTCGGCATCGACTATCGCTGGGTCCTGCCGGTCATCGCCTGGCCGACCGCGATGGTGCTGATGCTCGGCACCGTGCTGTTCGTCACCGCGATCCGCTGGCTGGTGCAGCCGCGCTCGATCGAGGGTACGCATGCCATCGCCTCCGGCTACGGCCTGCGCAAATGGACCGTGGGCCTCGCATCGGAGGTGATGCTGCAGAGCCTGTCGTCGCTGTTCTCCACCATCTACATGCGGCTCTGGTACCGGATGATGGGTGCGAAGATCGGCAAGGACACCGAGATCGCCACCAACTTCGCCGGCCGCTACGACATGATCGAGATCGGCGATCGCTGCTTCGTCGCCGACGAGGTCGTGCTGGGCGACGAGGATGTCCGCCGCGGCTGGATGACCGCCAGGCCGGTGCGAACCGGCGACCAGGTCTTCATCGGCAATGATGCGGTGGTGCCGCCCGGCGCCTTCCTGCCGAGCGGCTCGCTGCTCGGCATCAAGTCGAAGCCGCCGAGCGATGTCGCGATGCAGCCCGGCGAGACCCGCTTCGGCAGCCCGCCGATCCTGCTGCCCTCGCGCCAGCGCTTCGACGATGCCGACATCGCAAAAACCTTCCGGCCGCCGCTCTGGCGCCGCGTCCTGCGCGCCGTCTTCGAATTGTTCAGCGCCTCGATGCCGACGATGATGTTCATCACCTTCGGCACCATCACCGCCGAGCTCTTCCTCTTCCCCGCCCTCGAGCGGGCGCAGAGCTGGGCCGAGTTCGCGCCGGTCTTCATCGCCTGCGCGATCGGCACCTCGATCGCCCTGGCGACGGCGGTGCTGCTGGTGAAATGGCTGCTGATGGGCGTCTACCGGCCCGGCAATCGCGGCCTCTGGTCCTGGTGGGCGCTGCGCACCGAGGCGATGACGACGCTCTGCTGGGGCACGGCCGGCGCCATCCTGCTCAACGCGCTGCGCGGCACGCCGATGCTGCCCTGGGCGATGCGCCTCTTCGGCGTGAAGATCGGTCAGGGCGTCTATCTCGACTCGACCGATATCACCGAGTTCGACTGCGTCAGCATCGGCGACTATGCTGCGATCAACGCGACCGCCAACCTCCAGACCCATCTCTTCGAGGACCGGGTGATGAAGGTCGGCCGCATCGAGATCGGCAAGGGCTGCGCGCTGGGTGGCTTGACCACGGTGCTTTACGACACCGATGTCGGCGACCATGCCCGGCTCGGCCTGCTCACCATCGTCATGAAGGGCGAGGCGATTCCGGCTAGGACCGAATGGGCCGGCGCGCCGGCCGCGCCGGCCTGATGCGGCATCGCCCCGCGCAGCCACAGGCTGGCACTGGGCGGATGATCGCCCTCGGCAGGGCTGAAAGTTCCACATCGGCAACCGATCCCGTCTACGACGCCTATGCGCTCGCGGGATCACGCCCTCGAGGGACGCCTCGGGATGCGATACTGAAGACGGCCGGCTGAACCAGCACAAACCCTGACCTGCAAAAAAAAGCGGGCCCGCTGGGGCCCGCTCTTGTCTGGGTGGGATCGTTGGGTGGCCGATGCGTCGTGGGGCTCACTTGGCGTTTGCAGCCTTGTCGATGATGTCGGCGACGGCCTTGGGCTTTGAGACGTAGACGGCATGGCTGCCCTTGGTCTCCACGACGGTGGCGTTGGCGCGCTTGGCCATCTGGCGCTGGGCAGGGGGCGGGATCATGCGGTCGTCGGTGGCGACGAGATAGTAGCTGGGCTTGACCTTCCAGGCCGGGCTGGTGACGGCGCCGCCGGCGGCCGCGACATTCCAGGGCACCTGCGCGTCGGCCATGAAGGCGGCGGTCCTGGCATCGACATCGGCGGCGAAGGACGCGGCGAACTTAGCCTTGTCGAGCATGAGGAAGCCGTCGACCGGGGGCAGGATCGGCGGGACGGGGGCGCCGGCCGGCGGGTTGGCGATCAGCGACATCACGGATTCGCCGGCGTCCGGCGCGAAGGCGGCGATGTAGACCACAGACTTGACCTTGGGATCGGTGCCGGCCTCGCTGACCACGACGCCGCCATAGGAATGGCCGACGAGGATGACCGGGCCGTCCTGCTGGGCGATGGCGCGCTTGGTGAAGGCGACATCGTCGGCGAGCGAGGTGGTCGGGTTCTGGACGATGGTCACGGTGTAGCCCTTGGCCTTGAGGGCGTTGTAGACGCCCTGCCAGCCGGAGCCGTCGACGAAGCCGCCATGGACGAGGACGACGTTCTTGACGGCGGGGGCGGCCTGGGCGGCGGGGACTGTAACGGTAGCGGAGAGGGCGACGGCGGCGGCGGCGAGGAGGGACTTGGTCATGGCGGGCTCCTTGGATTGAGTTGTTCGCGACAATCATTATCGCGATAATCATTCTGATACAGGGCCAGTTTGGGCTTGTAAAGCGATTTCTTTATCGCGATATCATTTTTCTCGACAGCGACCTGCCAGCCCGATTCCGGAGACCGCCATGACCGATGCCCAGAAGCCTTCCGCCGCGCCTGCGCCTGCCGGGCCGACCCTGCCGCTGGACGGGCAGCTCTGCTTCTCGATCTATTCGGCTTCGCTGGCGATCCAGCGGGTCTACAAGCCGATGCTCGATGCGCTGGGGGTGACCTACACGCAGTATCTCGTGCTGAGCGCCCTGTGGGAGCGCGACGGGCTGACGATCGGCGCCATCGCCGAGCGTCTCGCGCTGGAGCCGAGCACGATCACGCCGGCGGTCAAGCGGCTGGAGGCGGCCGGCTTCCTCTCGCGCCGGCGCAGCACGATCGACGAGCGCCTGGTCGAGGTCCACCTGACCGAAAAGGGCAGGGAGCTCCACCCCAGGACCGGCTGCCTGACCGAGGCGCTGCTGCGAAACTCAGGCTTCCAGATCCCCCAGATGATCGCGCTCAACCAGGCCGTCCAGGACCTCAGGCAGGGCATGCGAAACGCCGTCGCCGCCACCGAAGCCGATCGCGACGGCGAATAGGCAAGAAGGCAGACGCGGCAGGGCGGGCTCGTCTCTCGCGCCGACCAGCCTGGAGCAGGCGCCGTTTCGTCACTGCGGAAGGTTTGGTGTCTCCCCACATCCTTTGGGGAGGGACACGGCGGAAGCGGCGGGTTCGAGCGAGACGGCTGACAGACATCCAACCTCCTGCGCAAAAACTGCACGAAAGACCTGAGCTTCTGCCGATCTCCGCCGGAATTGCTGCAAGCGCCGCGGGCATGGATGGCGCATGGCGGACATCATCGCTCTCCAATCCCCCAGGCCGAGACTGCCGCGCAGGCTGGTCGAGGACGGCTGGTGGCTGGAGACGAGGGTGCGGACCGCCTGTGCCGAAATCCTCGCCTTTCCGGCCCGGGCACCAGCCCGGGCCGCAGGCGGTCCCTGCCGAGACCGACGCCCATGCCAGCCCATGCCCTCGAGCCCGACATCAGCCGCTCGCGACCCGTCAAACGATCAGCCGGATGGTTGACGATCCAGTTGGCGGCTGCGGCCGCCCTGGTCGCTCTGGCGGATTTCCTGTTTTACGACCGCCGCCTCGGAATCTCGCTCGCGCTCTTCCTTGCTGCGCTCGCCCTGATCTCGGCTTGCCTCAATCCGCTGAGGGCTGAAGCTGCCAGGCGTTGGCATGCGGCAATTCTGATTGCAGCCGGCCTCCTGCCGATCGTTGAGGACATCAACTGGCTCTCGGTGACGATTGCCTTGCTGGCGACGGCCGCGTCCGCCCGGATGCTGGCTGAAGCCCGGCCGCCGTCGTGGGCCGAGCAGCTGCACTCGGCACTGCGCCTGCCATTCTCCGGTCCCTTCCGCCTGTTCAGCGATTTCGCACGGGCAAGCCGCTATGGCCGGCGGCGGCAGGTCAAGTCGGGTGTCCTGGCCGGGTTGCTCGGCTGGGCGGTGCCGCTTCTGCTCTGCGCCGTCTTCGCCGCCTTGTTCGTCTCGGCCAATCCGCTGCTGGAGCGCTGGCTGAATGCGATCGACATCCCTGCGATCCTGGGCCAGCTGCTGTCCGGGCGTTCGCTGTTCTGGGTCGCGATCCTCTGCCTGATCTGGCCGCTGGTCCGCATGCGCTCCCTGCGACGCCGCAAGCGTGGGGATTCCAAGCCGTCGGCGAAGGCGACGAGCGGCGATTCGCTGGATCTGCTCGGCGATCTCACGATCAAGCGCTCTCTTGTCCTGTTCAACGGCCTCTTCGCCATCCAGACCGCGATGGACCTCGCTTATCTCTGGGGCGGCGCCAGCCTGCCCGAGGGGCTGAGCCATGCGAGTTATGCTCATCGCGGCGCCTATCCGCTGGTTGTGACCGCGCTGCTCGCGGCGGCCTTCGTGCTGGTCGCGATGCGCCCCTTTGGAGCCGGTGCCCGCTCGCCCCTGGTCAAGCTGCTGGTCCTGGCCTGGGTCGGCCAGAACATCCTGCTCATGCTCTCGGCCCTGTTGCGCCTGAAGCTTTATGTCGACGCCTATTCGCTCACCGAATTGCGCATGGCCGCCTTCGTCTGGATGCTGTTGGTCGCAGGGGGGCTCGTCCTGATCCTCATCCAGATCCTGTCGCAGCGGCCGATCGGCTGGCTCGTCTCGGCGAATGCCGTCATGCTGGCGCTGATGCTTTACGGCTATAGCTTCGTCGACACCGCGGTCGTCATCGCCAACTACAACATCCGCCATTCCTACGAGATGCGCGGCACGGGCCAGCGCATCGACTTTGCTTATCTCTGGGCGCTGGGACCCGGCATCATCCCGGCCATCGACCGCTATGCGCCCCGCATCGCCGCGGTCGGCAACGCCCCGTCCCAGGTCAAATGGGGATGGTCGCAGGGGAAGGTGGCGAGCTATCGCGACGGGCTCGCCGGGCGTCACCGGGCCGCTCAGATCGACTGGCGCGCATGGAGCTTCCGCGACTGGCGCTTGTCGCGATATTTGGCCAGCGTCCCGCAAGCACCGTTCAAGGCGATTCTGCCGTCGCCGTCCGGTACGCCCGAGGAGAGATGATGGCGCCGCGCATTCTCGTGGTCGACGACGACAGCCATATCCGCGACGTGATCTGCTTCGCGCTGGAGAAGGCCGGCATGGCCACGGTGGTCGCGCGCGACGGCGTGCAGGCACTCGACGCCTTCCGGCAAGGCGCAGCGGATCTGATCGTCCTCGACATCGGCATGCCCGAGATGGATGGGCTCGAGGTCTGCCGCCAGATCCGGAAATCCTCGGAAGTGCCGATCCTCTTCCTCTCGGCGCGGGACGACGAGATCGACCGGATTCTCGGCCTGGAGCTCGGCGGCGACGACTATGTCACCAAGCCGTTCAGCCCGCGCGAGCTGGTCGCCCGCGTCAACGTGATCCTAAGGCGTCTGCGCCTCGGCCAGGGCGTCAAGGATACCGGGCAGGCCTTGGCCTGGGGCGCCCTCAGCCTCGACCCGGTGCAGCACACGGCAAGGTTCGACGGCCGCGAGCTGCCGCTGACCGCGATCGAGTTCGCGATCCTGCGCACGCTCATCGCGCGGCCGCGCCAGGTCTTCAGCCGCAGCCACATCCTCGACCAGGCTTATGGCGGCGCGATCCACGTCTCCGATCGAACGATCGACAGCCATATCCGCAACATCCGCTCGAAGATCCAGAAGGCGGGCGGCGACAGCGTGATCGAGACCGTGCACGGCGTCGGCTTCAGGCTCGGCCGCTGCGAGGCTTCGCCGTGACCGAGACGGACAGGGTGCCAGTGCGGGTGGCGTCGAAATGGCGGCCGAGCCTCAGCCTGGTCGTCTTCCTCATGCTGAGCGCGGTGCTGGCGCTGCCCTTCGTCGGCCTGTTCTTCTTCCGGATCTACGAGAACCAGCTCGTGCATCAGGCGGAATCGGAGCTGATCGCCCAGAGCGCGGCACTGGTGGCGGTCATCGGTCGGGATCTGCGCGCGAATCTGCCGGACGATGCCGCACTCGGGGCGACGGTTCAGGCCGATGCCCGATCGGAAGCGGCCGCCGGCCTCGTCCCCGTCCTGCCCTCGCTCGATCTGGCCCGGGACCAGCTGCTGCCGCGGCGGCCAGACGCGCAGCCCGCCCTCGCGCCGGCCGCCGAGGCCTTTCGCGCGGCCGGCGCGCGGCTTGGCCCCATCCTCGTCGAGACCCAGCGGGTGACTTTGGCCGGCTTCCGGCTGCTCGATCCCAACGGGATCGTCATCGCCGGGCGCGAGGAACTCGGTCAGTCGCTGGCGCATGTCGAGGAGGTCGCGGCGGCGTTGCGCGGCCGGTTCGCTGCCGCGCTCAGGCTGCGCGTCTCCAAGAACGAGCCGCCACCGCTCTATTCGCTGAGCCGCGGCACCGGCGTGCGCGTCTTCACGGCCATGCCGGTCGTCGTCGATGGCCGCGTCGCCGCCGTCCTCTATTCATCCCGCACCCCGAGCAACGTCTTCCGCCACCTCTATGAAGAGCGTGGCAAGGTCGTCGCCGCCGGGCTTTCGGTCGCGATCCTGACTCTGCTGATCGGGCTTGCCTTCCATCGCGCGATCACGCGGCCGGTCAAGGAGCTGATCGCCAGGACGGCGGCGATCGGCAGGGGCGACCGCAACGCCTTGCAGCCGCTCAGGCATCACGGCACGGCCGAGTTCGCGACGCTGTCGCAGAGCTTCCTCGACATGGCCGGCGCCCTCAATGCGCGCTCGGATTTCGTCGCCACCTTCGCCGCCCATGTCTCGCATGAGCTCAAATCGCCACTCACCTCGATCGAGGGCGCGGCCGAGCTGCTGCGCGACGATATCGAGGCCGGCACAGGCCGCATGACCGATGCCGAACGCCGGCGCTTCCTCGACAATATCGTCGCCGATGCGAAGCGGCTGACGGCGATCACCAATCGCCTGCGCGAGCTGGCGCGCGCCGAGGCGACCCCGACCGACGGCGCGACCGAGATCGGCCCCGTGATCGAGGCGTTGCGCAGCGCATTCCCTGGGCTTTCGATCCGGGCTGGCGGCGAAGAGACAGGTCCGATCGGCATGTCCGCCGAGAACCTGCGCATCGTGCTGGCGCATCTCGCCGACAATGCCGAGCGCCATGGCGCGACCAGGCTCTCGGTCGATGCGGAGGCGCAGGGCGAATTCGTGCGTCTGGAGGTCCGCGACGACGGGCAGGGCATCTCGACGAACAACCGAGCACGGATCTTCGACAGTTTCTTCACGACCCGCCGCGACAGCGGCGGCACCGGCATGGGCCTCGCCATCGTGCGCGCGATGCTCGAAGCCCATGGCGGGACGATTCTGCTGGCCGACAGCGAGCGAGGCGCCCGTTTCACGATCATGCTTCGGCGATGACCCGCTGGGTCAGTTGCGCCCGCTGCGATTGCCGCAGCCGTCGTCGCGGCGCCCTCAGCCCGGACCGACTTTCCGCAGGAATGCTCCCAACCGCGAACCGGCCTGGCTGCTGGCGAGTTCCGCCGGACTGCCGCGCTCGATCAGCCTGCCGGCTTCCATGAACCAGATCTCGTCGGCGACCTCGCGAGCGAAGCCGATCTCATGGGTGACGCAGATCATCGTCATGCCGCCCGCCGCGAGCCGCTTCATCGCGGCCAGCACCTCGCCGACCATTTCCGGGTCGAGCGCCGAGGTCGGCTCGTCGAACAGCATCACCTGCGGATCCATCGCCAGCGAGCGGGCGATGGCGACGCGCTGCTTCTGGCCGCCCGAGAGCAGGCCTGGCATCTCGTCCGCTTTCTCGGTGAGGCCGACGCGGGCGAGTTCCTCCATGGCGCGCTCGCGTGCCGCCGCCTTCGACAGGCCGCGCAATTTGGTCAGCCCGAGCGTGATGTTGCCGAGCGCGCTGAGATGCGGGAACAGGTTGTAGGCCTGGAAGACGAAGCCGACGCGCTGGCGCAATCGGTTGATGTCGACGCTCCGGGAGGCGATGTCGGCGTCGTCCACAAGCACGCGCCCGCCTTGGATCGTCTCCAGGCGGGTCACGGTGCGGATCAGGGTCGACTTGCCCGAGCCGGAGGGCCCGACCAGGACCTTGACCTCGCCGCGCCGGACCTCGCCGGAGATTCCGGCGAGCACCTGAAGCGTCCCGAACCATTTGTCGACGTTTTCAAAGCGGATCATGGCTTCCTCACGCCGCGACGACGATGCCGGGCGCGCCGCCACGGCCGGCCGAGATGCGCCGCTCGATCAGGCGCGCCAGCGAAGTCAGCGCGAAGCAGAGCGCGAAATAGGTCAGTGCCAGGATGCCGTAGACCTCGAAGGGCTGCGTCAGCAGGACATTGTTGACCTGCGCCGCTGCGAAGGTGAGCTCGTGGGCGCTGATGACGTAGCCCAGCGAGGTCTCCTTGATGGTCGAGACGAACTGGCTGACCATGCTCGGCAGCATGTTGTGCAGCGCCTGCGGCAGCACGACCTTGATCGTCGTCGGCCAGTAGCGCAGGCCGAGCGAGGTCGCTGCCTCGGTCTGGCCCCTGGGCAGCCCCTCGATGCCGGCGCGGATGATCTCGGAGAGATAGGCGGCTTCGTAGACCACCAGCGCGATCACCAGCGTCTCGACCCCGCCGACGGCCCGGCCGATGATCAGCGGCGAGAAGAAATAGGTCCAGAAGATGAACATGATCAGCGGCAGGCCGCGCACCGTGTGCACGATCGCGGTCGCCGGCAGGCGCAGCCAGCGATAGGGACTGAGGCGCGCCAGCGCCAGGCCGATCGCGAAGGGAAAGCACAGCGCCAGGGACAGCGCGGCCATGAACAGCGTCATGACGAGGCCGCCGATCGGCCCATGCGGATACTGCCCGACCAGGAAGAGCAGCCAGTTGTTCTGCAGGATCTCGAGCATCAGCGCGTCTCGAGCCTGAGGCGCTGGCCGGACCAGCTGCCGAGCGCCATGATGCCGAAAGAGATGGCGAGGTAGAGAGCGGTCGCGACGGCGAAGGCCTCGAAGGTCTTGAAGGTGTAGCTCTCGACCTCGCGCGTCCGGTAGGTCAGCTCGCCGACGCCGATCGCCATGGCGAGGCTGGTGTTCTTGAACAGCAGCAGGGTTTGGTTGATCAGCGGCGGCACGGCGATGCGCAGCGCCTGCGGCAGCACGACATAGCCCATGGCGCCGAGATAGCCGAAGCCGATCGAGCGGGCCGACTCGTATTGTGCCTTCGGGATCGAGCGGATGCCGCTGCGGATGTCCTCCGCGACATAGGCGGCCGCGGCGAGCCCGAGCGCGATCGCCGCCAGCAGGAACTCGCCATGATGGGCGTTGATCCACTGCCGGGCGGGACGCGGCAGCAGCGAGGGCACGCCGAAATACCAGACGAAGATCTGGACCAGCAGCGGCACATTGCGGTGGTACTCGACATAGAGCGCGACAAACCAGCCGAGCGGCGGGAACGGGATCATCCGCACCAGGGTCAGGATGATCCCCATCGCCATGGCGAGGCACCAGGCGACCGCCGTCAGAGCCAGCGTGGTGGCGAGACCGATCAGGAACCAGTCGAGATACTTCCCGGTCAGCACGCTGCCGATATCGAAGACATAGCCCATCGACCGGCCCCCTCCGATGCCCTGCCGTCAGATCAGCCCTTGATCTCTTCGATCTTGTAGTCGCGCTTGATGTCGAAGGCCGTGCCCGGGCCGAACCACTTCGAGAAGATTGTGTCGAGCTCGCCAGAGCCTGCGGCCTTGGCGAGGGTCTCGTTGACCAGCGTCTTGAAAGCCGCCTCGCCCTTGCGCAGGCCAAGCCCCCAGGGTTCGACGAAGAGCGACTTCTCGATCACGACCATCGGCACCTTCGACTGCTTGGCGAGCTTCACCAGGATGAGCTCCGAGCCGCAGAAGGCGTCGACCTTGTCCTGCGCCAGCGCCAGGAAGGCCGAGGAGGTGTCCTGGAAGGTCACGGTCTCGGCGGTCGGGATCAGCCGACGCACGCCCTGTTCGGAAGACGAGCCCTTGATCGCCGTGATCTTCTTGCCGGCCAGCCCCTCCAGCGTGGTGATGCCGGTTTCCTTGGTGGTCAGCAGCTTCTGCTGGCTGACGAAATAGGAATGGGAGAAGTCGATCTGCTGGGCGCGCTCGGGCGTATAGCCGAGATTGGCGGCAAGGATGTCGACCCGGCCCTGCAGCAATTCGGGAATGCGCGCCTCGACGGCGATGCTCTTCAGCTCAAGCGGAACGCCGACCGCGTCCGCGACCTTCTTGCAGATGTCGACATCGTAGCCGACGATCTCGCGGGTCTGCGGGTGCTGGAAGGAGAATGGCTCGGAGGTGCCGAGCGTGCCGCAGATCAGCTTGCCGCGCGCCTTGATGTCGGCGAGCTGGTCGGCTTTGGCGGCTCCGGAGAGGCCGGCGGCGAGGGCGGCCGCAAGGCCGAGAACCGAGAAGAGCTTCATCGTCATCCCCTGTTGTTATGATCGTTGCAATGCGTCGCAGGCCGTCTTGATGCGGGCACAGGCCTCCTCGATCGCGCCGAGCGAGGTCGCGATCGACAGGCGCAGATAGGGCGAGAGGCCATAGGCCGAGCCGTCGAGAACGGCGACGCCAGCTTCTTCGAGCAAGTAAAGCGCGACATCGAGGTCGCTCTGCAGCACCCGCCCGTCCGGCCGGCGCCGGCCGATCAACCCGGTGCAGCTCGGATAGACGTAGAAGGCGCCGTCGGGCTTGCGGCAGCTCATCCCGTCGATCGCGTCGAGCAACTCGACCGCGCGGTCGCGCCGCTGGCGATAGGCCGAGCGCGCCTCGCCGACAAAGCTCTGGTCACCTTCGAGTGCCGCTGCGGCCGCCGCCATGCACATCGAGGCCGCGCCGGAGGTGGTCTGCGACTGGATGACGTTGATCGCCTTGGCCAGTGCCTTCGGTCCGGCGCCGTAGCCGATGCGGAAGCCGGTCATGGCATAGGTCTTGGAAACGCCGTTGACGAGCAAAGTGCGCTCGCGCAGTTCAGGCGCAATCGCGACCGGGCAGACCGGCTCGCCGCCGTCGAAGCGGATATGCTCGTAGATATCGTCCGTCATCAGCGCGACGTGAGGATGGCGCTTCAGCACCTCGGTCAACGCCGTCATCTCGGCGGTGGAGTAGAAGGCGCCGGTAGGGTTCGACGGCGTGTTCAGGATCAGCCAGCGCGTGCGCGGCGTGATCGCGGCTTCGAGTGCCTCGGCGGTGAGCTTGAAGCCGGCATTCTCGCCGCAGACGACGATGACGGGCGTGCCGTCGCAGGCCAGCACCATATCGGGATAGGACACCCAGTAGGGCGCCGGTACGATGACCTCGTCGCCCTCGCCGATCGTCGCCGCCAGCGCGTTGAAGATCACCTGCTTGGCGCCGCTGCCGACCACGATCTCGTCGGTGGCGTAGGTCACGCCGTTCTCGCGGGCGAACTTGGCGATGATCGCCTTGCGCAGGCGGACCGTGCCGTTGACTGGCGCATAGCGCGTCTCGCCGGCGGCCATCGCTGCGGTCGTCGCCTGCTGGATATGCAGGGGCGTGTCGAAGTCCGGTTCGCCGGTGGTGAGGTCGATGATGTCTCGCCCTTGCGCCTTCAGCTCCTGGGCGCGCAGTCGCGCCACCATGCTGGGCGAGGGCTTGATCCGGCCGACGCGGGCGGAGAGGGGGATCGCAGAAGCGGTCACGACGCAGCCTTTCCGGCGCCCATGTAGAAGCTGTCGACCTTGCCCTCGGCGATCGCGGCGAGCGCGTTCGCCTCGCGCTCTTCCTGCTGGCGCACGAGATCGAGGAGTTCGGTCGCGTCGGCCCGGTCGAAGGCGAGGATGCCGTCCGTGTCGCCGACCATGACGTCGCCCGGCATCACCACCATCCCGTCGATCGAGACCGGGACGTTGATCTCGCCCGGCCCGCTCTTATAGGGGCCGCGATGGGTCACGCCGCGGGCGTAGCAGGGAAAATCCGCCTGCTGGAAGGCGTCGACATCGCGGATTGCGCCGTCGATGACGAAGCCGGCGACGCCCATCGCCCGCGCCCGGCTCATCATGATCTCGCCGACCAGCGCCTGGGTCAGGTCGCCGCCGCCATCGACGACGAGGATGTCGCCCGGGCGCAGCAGCTCATAGGCGCGGTGCAGGGTCTGATTGTCGCCCGGCCTCGTCTTCACCGTCACGGCCGTGCCGAGAAGCCGGCCGGAGCGATGATAAGGCCGCAGCGCCTTCGTCCCGTGCAGGCGGTTCATCACGTCGGAGATGATCGAGACGGGAGCGGTCCGGAAGCCGTCGAGGATCGCCTCGGGGACGGCAGGGCCGTTTGGATTGGTACGGTGGCCGATCAGCGGCATGGAAGATTCCGTCCCCAAGAGCTCGGTTTCAGAAATTATGTGACATGGCGACGATGACAGAAAGCGAATATATTTCTCACTAGCCATCGCTTTTCTTCATCGCCAAACTCGCGACCAACAGTGGGGAAAGCGATGCCGGCAAGCCTGAGGCAGATCGAAGCCTTCTTCTGGACCGCCAGGCTCGGCGGCTTCACGGAGGCGTCACGGCACCTTCATCTGGCGCAATCGACGGTGTCGAAGCGGATCATCGAGCTTGAGGCGGTGATCGGAGGGCCGCTCTTCGACCGCACCAGCCATGCTCTGCGCCTGACGCGAGCCGGCGAGGCGAGCCTGCCGATCGCGGCCGAGATGCTGGCGCTGGAGCCGCGCTTCCGCGAGGCGGCGGGCGGGGCCACGACCTTCTCGGGGCCGTTCCGCTTCGGCACGACCGAGCTCGTCGCCCTGACCTGGCTCCCCAAGCTGATCGTCGCGATGAAGCGCGATTATCCCAATGTCGTTCCCGTTCCCGAGGTCGCGGCGAGCGTCGACCTGTTCGGCAAGCTGGCGGCCAACGAGCTCGACCTCGTGATCGCGCTGGATCCCCCGCAAGCGCCGGAATTCACGGCACTGCCGCTCGATGCCGTCCAGCTCGAATGGGTGTCGGCGCCGGGCTTCGGCCCTGAGTTGGACACGATTCCGCTTGGCGAGATGGCGCGCTACCCGATCCTGAGCCAGACTCAGGGCTCCGGCCTGCAGAAGCTGGTGCTCGACTGGGCGGTGGCGAACGGGCTTCAAATCAACCGTGTCGTCCAGTGCAACAGCCTGAACGTCCTCGCGGGGCTTGCCGCAGCCGGGCTGGGCGTCACCTTCCTGACGGCCAGCTATTTCGAGCCGGAGATCGCCCGCGGCCATCTGCGCGTCATCAGGACGGAGCCGCCGATCCCGCCGCTGCGCTACTACGCCGTTCATCGCAAGGACGATGTCTCGCCGCTCGCAGCGCGCATTGCGGCAATCGCTCAGCGATCCTGTGATTTCAGCGCCCGCAGTTTGCCGCGGGATTGAGTGGTGAGCTGGAGGCGCATCCATGCAACCTCCCGCAAACGAAAGAAGCGGGTCCGCATGACCTGCGAACCCGCTCCCGAAAGCGACTGCTCAGGCGACGGCTGTCAACGCGTCGTCCAGGCGCCGTTCTTGACCGTGCGCAATTCGAGCTCGACCGGCAGCTTGGTCTGGCCGTTCTCGTCGAAGCTGGTGTGGCCCATCGCGCCGTCGTACTGCGTCTCGCGGATCGCCTTGGCGATGGCGGCCTTGTCCTTCGTGCCGGCCTTCTTGATCGCCTCGACGATGATGTTGGCGGAATCGTAGGCGTTCTTGGTGTAGGTCGTCGCCGGCTCGGCGAAATTCGCGGCCTGGTAATCCTTGGTCAGCTTCTCCAGCTGCGGATTGCCCTTCTCCTTGACGATGCCGGAGACGGTGCCTTCGGCAGCGGAGCCTGCGATCTTGATGAACTCCGCGTCATGGAAGCCGTCGACGCCGATCATCGGTATGGTCATGCCGAGCTCGACCATCTGCTGGCGCACCAGGCCGGCCTCGGTGACGACGCCGCCGAAATAGATCGCGTCGGGGGCGCTGCCCTTGACCTTGGTCAGCAGGGCGCGGAAGTCGGTCGTGCCGACCGGCACGGCCTCGGCGGCCACGATGGAGCCGCCCGCCGCCTTGTAGAACTTCGAGAAGTTCTGGGAGTTGGCGAAGCCGTAGTCGCTCGTGTCGGACACGATCGCGATCTTCTTGCCGACCGATTCAGCGGCCCATTTCGCCAGGGGCTCGTTGGTGTTGACCAGCGTCGTCACGACCCGCGAGATCATCGGGTTGTTGCGCTCGGTGATCTTGGGCGAGATCGCGCCCCAGACGATGAAGGGCACATTGGCGCGCTGGAAGACCTGGATGGTCGCGAGCGCGACGCCGCTGTTCCAGTGGCCGGTCGCGGCCGCCACCTGCGGGTCATTGGTTAGCTTCAGCGCCGCGGCGACGCCGGTCTGCGGGTTGGCGGCGTCGTCGAGGATGACGGCCTCCAGCTTGAAGGGCAGGCCTGCCTTGTTCGCCTGATCGATGGCGAGCTGGAAGCCGTTGCGGGCCGAAAGGCCCTGCTGGGCGTTGCCGCCGCTCAACGGGCCGATGAAGCCGATCTTGACGGTTTCCTGGGCGCAGACCGTCGCAGCGCCTAATGCCACCGCCGCGGCGACCGTCGAGGCGCGCAGCAATGCCGAAAATGAGCCGGTGCCGGCGCCGAGCTTGAACGTCATGATCCCCTCCAGGATATCTGTAGAGCGCCGACGGCCGGCCATGCCGATCCCGAGGGCGCTTCGGCGGGACAATCCGCCCTTCCGGAAACGCGAAGCAAATCGGATATTTCGAACCCCGGGCCTCGGTTTGCCTAAGCAGCTGGCCGGCAGCGGAACGAACCCGCCCGGCGGGTTGCCTCAAGACAATCAAAGCAGAGATTCCGAAATTACGACTCCTGTCCGCATCCGGGCTGGTGCACAGCCGGGCAAGCGGCCACAAGGCGGCTGCCAAGACAAGCTGCCCAAGACGACAAGCTGCCAAGACGAAGAGGGGAACGGAATGGCCGAGCAGCTCCTGCAACAGATCCTGAACTGGATCACGCTCGGCTCGATCTATGCCCTGATCGCGGTCGGTTTCAGCCTGCTGTTCGGCGTGCTGAACATCATCCACTTCTCCCATGGCGACGTGGCGCTGATCGCGCCGTTCCTGGCGCTCGCGCTGGTGCAGACCTTCGCGGCGGCGCTGGGGGCGGCGGCGACGCCGGGCACCATGCTGCTCGCCGTCGCGCTCGCCATCGCGCTGACGGGGCTGCTCGGCATCCTGCTCGACTTCCTCGTCATCCAGCGTTTCCGCAACGCGCCCGCGATGATGGCCCTGGTCGCCACCGTCGCGCTCGGCATCGTGCTGCGCGAACTGATCCGCCATCTCTTCCCCAACGGCTCGAATCCGCATGCGGTGCCGCGTCTCGTCCAGGGCAGCATCGATGCATTCGGCGTCACGGTACCGCTCTTCAACCTTGTCGCGATCGCGGTCTCGGTGCTGTGCGTGGCCGGGCTGTTCGTCCTGCTCGGCAACACCCGCCTCGGCCTTCACATCAAGGCCGTCTCGCAGGACCGCGACGCCGCGCGCCTGCTCTCGATCGCACCGGGGAAGATCTTCCGGATCACATTCTTCATCGCCTCGGCGGTCGGCGCCGTCGGCGGCCTGTTCTTCGCGGGCTATGCCGGCATTGTGCGCTTCGACTTCAGCATCGATGTCGGGCTGATCGGCTTTTCCGCGGCGGTGGTCGGCGGGCTGGGCTCGATGCCCGGCGCGATCATCGGCAGCCTGGTGATCGCCGGCCTCGACACGCTGGTGCAGGCGACGGTGCCGAACGGCGCGGCCTATCGCCTGGTCTTCGTCTTCCTGCTGGTGATCGGCGTGCTGGTGTTCCGGCCGGCTGGCCTCTTCGGCCGCACCGTCGTCGAAAAGGTCTGAACCGATGACGGATATGACAGTCCCCGCCCGCGCGACGCTCGGCACCGCCAGCGGCCTCGCGCTCGTCGCGCTGACGGAAGTTGCGGGCGCCGCCTTCCTGCGCCAGTTCCTGCTGGTCGACGACTGGCGCGCGGTGGTCGGCCTGCTCGCCCTGTTCGGCGGCGCGCTCGTTGCGATGCAGCGCCTGCCGGCGATCGAGGCCGGCATCGAGCAGGCCTTCGGCGCCAACCGACGCTTCGCGGTGCTGCTCGGCGTGGCGATCGTGCTGGCCTTTCCCTTTGTCCTGCAGAACAGCTCCTATGCGCTGCATCTGCTGATCATCGCGCAGCTCTATGCCGTGCTTGCGCTGGCGCTGAACTTCCAGCTCGGCAGCGCCAACATCCCGAACTTCGCGACCGGCGCCTCGTACGGCATCGGCGCCTATGCCTCGGCCCTGCTTGCCCTGCATTGGGACGTCAGCTTCTGGCTGGCGCTGCCGGCCTCGGCGGTGGTCGCGACCATCTTCGGCTTCCTGCTCGGCATCCCCTCGATGCGCACGCGGGACAGCTATCTGGCGCTGGTGACGATCGCCTTCGGCGTCGTCGTGCACCAGCTCCTCAACAATCTGGAATTCACCGGCGGCCCCAACGGGCTGGTGGGGATACCGGCGCCGGAGCTGTTCGGCCACTCCTTCGCCTCGCCCCTGGTGATCTTCGGGCATTCGCTGCCGCCCCAGGCGAACTTCTACTACCTCTCGGCGCTGCTCGTCGGCGTCGCGATCCTGTTCGCCGGGCGGCTGCACCATTCGCGGATCGGCCTGGCCTGGAACGCGCTGCGGGCGGACGAGCTCGCGGCCCGCTGCCAGGGCATCAACACCACCTGGTACAAGGTACTCGCCTTCGCGGTCGACGCATTCCTGGCCGGCTTCGCGGGCACGATCTACGCCTTCTATGTCGGCTTCATCTCGCCCGACAACTTCACCTTCCTGGTCTCGGTGACGATCATGACCATGGTCATCGCGGGCGGCATGGACAACACGCTCGGCGTTATCGTCGGCGCCTTCCTGCTGACGCTGCTGCCCGAGAAGCTGCGCGCCTTCTCCGACTACCGCATCCTGTTCTTCGGCATCACCGTGATCGCCTTCCTGATGATCCGCCCGCAGGGAATCTTCCCGCAGCGGCTGCGCCGCTACGGAGGCTGACCATGGATCCCGCCATCATCCTGCAAGGCCAGGGCCTGACCATGCGCTTCGGCGGCCTGGTCGCCATGGCCGAGGTCGACTTCTCGCTGCGCAAGGGCGAGGTGCTCGGCATCATCGGCCCGAACGGGGCCGGCAAGTCGACCCTGCTCAACATCATCACCGGGCTGTACGTTCCGTCTTCGGGTGAGGTCAGGCTTTCCGGCGAACTGCTCAACGGCCAGCCGGCCCATCGCATCGTCGCCAAGGGCATCGCGCGCACCTTCCAGTCGAGCCGGCTCTTCGCCGATCTGTCGGTGCTCGACAACGTCATCATCGGCCGCCACACCCATATGAAGACCGGGGTGTTCGACGCGATCTTCAACCGCCGCAAGGCCGATGCCGAGCTCGATGCCGCGGCCGAGATCGCCGAGCGCCTGCTGAAGGCCGTCTCGCGCGAGCTCCACGCCCAGCGCCACAGGCCGGCGGGCGAGCTGCCGCAGGCCGACCGTAGGCGCCTCGAGATCGCCCGCGCGCTGGCGAGCGAGCCCAAGGTGCTACTGCTCGACGAGCCCTCCTCCGGCATGGACGATGCCGACACCGACGCGCTGATGGACGATATCCGCTCTGTCTGCGCCGAGCGGCCGGACCTCGCCTTGATGATCATCGAGCACGACATGCGGCTGATCGCGTCGCTGCCGCAGCGGGTGCTGGTCCTCGATTACGGCCAGAAGCTCGCCGAGGGCACCTTCGAGGAGGTCCGCCTGATCCCGCGCGTGCAGGAAGCCTATCTCGGCCGCAAGGGAGCCCAGCATGCTCAGGCTTGAGAACGTCGACACCAATTACGGCGTGGTGGCGATGCTGCGCGACGTTTCGCTCAGCGTCGAGCCGGGCGAGCTGGTCTGCATCCTCGGGCCCAACGGCGCCGGCAAGACCACGATCTTCCGGGCGATCTCGGCGCTGCTGCCTCTGGCGCGCGGCCGCATCGCGATCATGGGGCAGGACCTCAAGGGCTCGCGGACCGAGGCGCTGAGCGCGCTCGGCGTCGGCTTCGTGCCGGAAGGCCGGCGGCTCTTCGGCGACATCTCGGTGCGCGACAACATCCGCCTCGGCTACGAGGCGCAGGGGCACCAGGCCGGCTTCGAGGGCCGGCTGGAGGAGATGCTGGAGCTGTTCCCGCGCGTCCGGGAACGCATCCGCCAGCGCGCCGGCACGCTGTCGGGCGGCGAGCAGGCGATGGTGGCGCTGGCGCGCGCGCTCGTCGGCAAGCCGAAATTCGTGATCATGGACGAGCCTTCGCTTGGCCTCTCGCCCAAGCTGATCGACGAGTATTTCGATACGGTCGCCGCGGTTAACCGCAACGGCACGACCGTGCTGCTGATCGAGCAGAACGCCGAGATGGCGCTCTCGATCGCCCATCGCGGCATCCTGCTCACCAAGGGACGGGTGGTCGCGGCAGGCAACGCCGCCGAGCTGCTCGGCAGCGACGCCGTACGGCATCTGTATCTCTGAGCCTGGGCTAACGAAGGCGAAGCGGATGGACACGCTGACGATTCTGGACCGGCTGGTGGGGTTTGCCACGGTCAGCCGCGATCCGAACCGGCCGCTGATCGACTTCATCAGCGATTTCCTCGCAGGGCACGGCATCGAGAGCGAGATCGTCGAGGCCGAGGGCGGACGCAAGGCCAACCTGTTCGCCACCATCGGCCCGAGGGACCGGCCGGGCGTCATGCTCTCCGGCCACACCGACGTCGTGCCTGTCGATGGCCAGGACTGGAGTCACGACCCGTTCCGGCTGAGGGTCGCGGACGGCCGCGCCTATGGACGCGGCACGACCGACATGAAGGGCTTCGTCGCCTCGGCGCTCGCGCTTGCCGCGCATGCCTCGACGCGCGACCTCGAAACGCCGCTCCATCTCGCCTTCAGCCATGACGAGGAGATCGGCTGCGTCGGCGTGCGCTCGCTGATCGACCGGCTGGCGGGCCGGCCGCTGCGGCCTAAGCTCGCCATCATCGGCGAGCCGACGGCGATGGCGATCGCGACCGGGCACAAGGGCAAGCTCGCGGCGCGGGCGACCTGCTGCGGCGTCACCGGGCATTCGGCTTTGGCGCCGAACGCGCTGAACGCTATCCATCTAGCCTGCGATTTCGTCGGCGCGCTGCGCGGATTGCAAAGCGAGATCGAGCGGGACGGCCCGCGCGATGCCGATTACGACATCCCCTACACCACGCTGCATGCGGGGCGCATCGCGGGTGGGACCGCGCTCAACATCGTGCCGGAACGCTGCACGATCGATTTCGAGATCCGCAACGTCGCCGAGGACGATCCCGAGGCGATCCTGGCCCGGCTGATGGACGAGGCGGCCGCCCTCGTCGCGGCGCGGCGCGAGCGCTTTCCGGACGCCCGGATCGGCTTCGAGCGCCTGAACGACTATCCAGGGCTGGCGACGCCGGTGGCCTCCGAGGCCGTTACCTTCCTGCGCGGGATCCTCGACGACAGCGCCCTCCGCAAAGTGGCCTTCGGCACGGAGGGCGGGCTGTTCTCCCAGCGGCTGGGAATCCCGGTGCTCGTCTGCGGGCCGGGCTCGATGGAGCAGGGGCACAAGGCGGACGAGTTCATAGCGCTCGACCAGCTTGCGGCCTGCGACCGGATGATGGAGCGTTTGCTCGACAGGATCGCGGCCTGAGCGTGCGCTTTGCCGGCCCGCAGCTTACGTGCTTTATGCTGGCCAGATGCGGTTCTCCTTGCGCCAACTCGAATATTTCATCGCGGCCGGCGAGACGGGCAGCATCACTCTCGCCTCCGAGATGATCCATATCTCGCAGCCTTCGATCTCGACCGCGATCTCGCATCTGGAGCGGGAGCTGAACGTGCAGCTCTTCATCCGGCATCATGCCCAGGGGCTGTCGCTGACGCCGGTCGGTCGGGCACTGCTGAGCGAGGCGAAGCGGGTCGTCGGCCAGGCCGAAAGCCTCTACACCGTCGCCGCCGACACGATCGGCACCGTTCGCGGCACGCTGTCGCTCGGCTGCATGGTGACGCTGGCGCCGATGCTGGTGCCGGAGCTCAGCAACGGCTTCGTCGCGGCCTTTCCCGAGACCACGATCCGCCATGTCGAGGGCAACCAGGAGGATCTTCTGAGGGGACTGCGCCGCTCCGAGGTCGATGTCGCGCTGACCTATGATCTGCAGGTACCCGACGACATCGCGTTTGCGCCGCTGGTCAGCCTGCCGCCCCATATCGTCGTGGCGGAAACCCACCCGCTGGCGCAGCAGAGCGCCGTCACGCTCGAGGAGCTCGCGGAGCAGCCGCTCGTGCTGCTCGACCTGCCGCTGAGCCGCGAATATTTCCTGGCCCTGTTCATGGCCGCCGGCGTCGTGCCGACGATCGCGGCGCGCTCGGCCTATCCGGACGTGGTGCGGGCGATGGTCGCCAACGGCGCCGGCTATGCGCTGTTCAACGTGCGGCCGCGCTCCGATCACTCGCTCGATGGGCGAAAATTGGTCTCGATCCGGCTCGCCGGCGAGCATCGCCCGATGACGATCGGCGTCGCAACGCTGGCCTCGCTCGCCAAGTCGAAGCTGATCGAGGCCTTTCAGGCGCATTGCGAAGCGCGCATTTCGCGCGCCTACATTCCCGGCATGATCGCGCCGGTCATGACGGACCGGCCGCGCGTCGAGTCCTGACTTCGCCGCAGCCTGCGAGCGGCAAGCGCATGGCTCACTCGTCTCCGGGAACGCCGTAGGACGGCGCCTGCCGCGGATCGAGCGCGCGCTGGATATAGGCGTCGAGCTGGGGCTTGTAGACCTCCCAGGCCGTCGCCACTGCCTCGATCGGGCAGCCTTCCGTCCAGTCGCAGCGCAGATCGGCGACCGGCCAGCTGACCTTGTCGACGATCTTGAGCCCTGCCGAATGCACCGGCCCTGCTTCGCCGCCCGCGGCGAGGCCGGCGCGCATCGCCGCGATCAGCCGGTCGCCGAGATGGCCGGAGGAGGCGAGGAAGCCGTCGACGATCGCCTGCGGCACGCCGTCATTGGCCAGGAGGTTGCCGCCGGAGGCGACATCCCGCGCCTGCGCCTGCGTCCAGATCCCCAGCGAATTCGGGCCGGAATGGATCGCGGTCTCGCCGTGGCGGTCGACCGCCAGGACCTGGCGGTACTCGATGAACTTGCCGCGCCTGCGTACCTCGGCGATCGCCTCGGCCGCGCTCATGCCGCCTTCCATCAGACCGAGCGCCAGCGGGCCGAGCGTCGGATCGGTGACGTTCTGCGAGGCGACGGCTCCGACGCCGGCCCGCGCATAGGAGCAGCGCGCCGCGACAGCCGGCGAGGACGAGGAGATCGCGACCCCGAACATGCCGGTTCGGGCGCAGCGGGCGACCAGCGAGAAGGTCACGCGATCAATCCGGGATCACGGCGGTGCCGTCGATCTCGACCAGCCATTCCGGCCGGGCGAGCGCCTGCACCACGAGGCCGGTCGAGACCGGATGCACGCCCTTGAGGTATTCGCCCATGGTGCGATAGACCGCCTCGCGATGCCGGACGTCGGTGATGTAGACGACGACCTTGACCAGATGCTCCATCTGGCCGCCGGCCTCCTCGATCAGCTGCTTGATGTTCTGCATGACCTTGTGCGTCTGCACGGCCGGGTCGTGGCTGTCGATGTTCTTGGCATCGTCGAGGTTCTGCGGGCACTGGCCGCGCAGCCAGACGATCTTGCCGCCTTTCGTCACCACCGCCTGGGCGAGGTCGTTGTCGAGCTTCTGCTCGGGATAGGTGTCCTTGGTGTTGAACTTGCGGATGCGGGTATGAGCCATCTCGGCCTCCGTCGGATCTGTTGAAGTCTTTCGCGTCAGGCCGGTTCGAGCTCGCCCCGGGCGGCGGCGTCATAGGCCATGTACTGGCGCTGGATCACGATCTGGTCGGCGACGTATTTCGCATCGTGCCAGACGCCCCAGATGAAGCTGGAGCCGCGCCGCGACTGCCAGGGCAGGCCGAGGAAATAGATGCCGGGTTCCGAGGAGACACCGCGCTGGTGCCTGGGCTTGCCGCTCTCGTCGAAGGCGTCGACCTGCATCCAGCCATAGTCGGCGACGAAACCCGTCGCCCAGATGATCGTGCCGATGCCGGCTTGCGCGAGATCGAGCGACAGGATCGGCCGCGCGATGCAGTCGGCGTCCGGTACGCGGTCGCGGGCGTGGGGCTCTTCGGGCAGGTCGAGGCCGTTGCGAGCGATGTAGGCGTCGGCCTCGTCGAGCAGGGCGTCATGGTTCTCGTCGCCGGCTCGCAGGTTCTCGACGAGATCGGGCGCGAAGCGGACGACGCCGTCCGCATAGGACTCAGTACGCCCGACCAGAATCATGCCCTGGGCGGCGAGGCGGCGGAAATCGATGGTGTGGCCGCCATGCGCGCCGCTGACCGCGATGGTGACGTGCTCCTTGCCAGCTTCTCGGGTCGCGGCGTCCCATTTGCCGAGCACGCCGAGCCACCAGCAGAAATCGCGGCCGCGATAGCCGCGCGGCGGCCGGTCGTGCGGGCCGACCGAGAGATAGACGCGCCGCCCCGCCTGCATCAGCTCTTCGGCGATCTGGGTGCCGGACGAGCCGGATCCGACGACCAGCACCGCACCATCAGGCAATTGCGCGGGATTGCGGTAGCCGGTGGAGTGCATCTGCAGCAGGCCGGCCCGCTCCGGAACCACGGCGGGGATGACAGGCGTCTGGAAGGGCCCGGTCGCGGCGACGACGCGCTCGGCTTCGATCACCCCGTCCGAGGTCTCGATGCGGAAGCCGGAGCGGCCCGCATTGCGCTCGACCCTCAGCACCTCGACGCCGCAGCGGATGGGGGCCGCGATCTTCTTGGCATAGGCGACGAAATAATCGGCGACGGTTTCCTTGCCCGGAAAATCGTCGGGCCCGACGCTGCTTTCGACATCGGTGAAGGTCATGCCGGGAAAGCGGTCATGCCAGGCCGGACCGTTGGCGACGAGCGAGTCCCAGCGTTCCGAGCGCCAGCGCTCGGCGATGCGATGCCGCTCCAGCACGAGATGCGGCACGCCGCTGCGGCTAAGATGCTCGCTCATCGCGAGCCCGGCCTGGCCGGCGCCGATGACGAGCGTGTCTATCTTCTCAACTGACATTGTCCGCCCTTGCCGATCTTCACGCGCTCCGCCTCGGGGGACGCGTCACGGCACTGGTCTAATGGGCAGCTCGATCCCGGAAAAATATGAAATCTTGCGGCAGTGCTTAGGAAGCCCCGAAACGGTCGATACGCAACGCCTCCGCAGGCGAAAAGAGCCGGACGTTGGTCGTGCTGCTCAGGGCATCGTTCCGGCCCCTGGCGAAGAGCAGGAGCGCGTCGATCGGTCCACTGAGGAGATCATGAGCCCACTCTGGATCGAGCTCAAAAGTCTGGAAGCAGCCTCGCCGCCGGCGCACCCGGCAGTGGCGCGTGGCCGCTGGGTTGATGCCCGCGCGAACGCACCGCGTTCAGCCCGGCCGCCGCATCAGGCTGATCGGCCGGCCGAGCCGCGCCACCTTGCCTTCGAGCCTGGCGAGGTCCGGCGGCAGCAGCCGGATTGCCTCGACGGAGGCGTCGAGCGCCGCTGAGCGAGGGCCGGCGATCACGGCGCAGGCGAGGACCGAGCTTCCCGCCGGCAGCTCCGCGACCAGCTGCGGCACCAGCGTCTTCTGTGCGACAAGATTGGTGTTGGGCGGCGCGATCTGGGCCTTGCCGTCGCGCCGGAGACTCGGCGAGAGATCGAACAGCGCCGACAGATCCGCTGATGTCCGGATGATGGCTTCTCCGGGCACCGCCCGGTGCCCCTCGACAGGTCCTGGCGGGCGCGGGACTGCGAAGCCGCCCTCGACGGTGACGAGCCGGCGCGGCGTCGTGATGCGATGCACTCGGACATGGTGGTCGTCCTGCCAGTATAGCCAGCTCTCGACCGCGACATCGGTGTAGGGGCGCCAGCGCGCGAACAGCAGGTCGTCGGCGAGCAGCGCCTCCTCGTTGTACTCGCGGAAACGGTAATGCTGCCCGTCGCTGCTGAAGCCGATCATGTTGTCGAGCACAGCTTCCGACAGGCGCAACGGATCGCTCTCGGTGCTGAAGCCGTAGCGCGCGGAATAGGCGAACTTCGCGTATTTCTGCGCGCCGAGACGCGCCCAGCGGTTGGTCGGCTCGGTCTGCTGGCCGCAGACCAAAGCGACGGCATCGCCGGGGGGATTGGCTACTACCATGCCGGCATGAGGCAGCACCGCCGGTTCGGGCCGGGGTGGGCAGGCCTCTTCCTTAGCCGCCCAGAACGGATGTGCCTCCGGCAAGGCGAGCGGCAGGAACGCCTTGAAGGCCCAATAGGGCGATTGCGGCGAGTTGTAGCTCTCGCACATGTGCAGGTCCGAATACCCATAGCCGACGGGCAAGATGCCGTCTCGCTCGGCCATCGGGCGCTGTGCCCACCAGCGCAGATTGCGCAGGTAGAAGCCCTTGATCTGGCCCCAGGGCAGCGCTTCCTCGCCGATCAGAGCGAGCGCGCCCCAGAAGCCGGCGATGGCGAAGCGGTAGGTCATCGAGCGCCCGAAGGCCAGCGCCGGGCCGTCATCGGCGAACCAGCGGGCGATGTCGCGCGCGATCAGCCGGGCGCGCTCGCGATAGGCGTCGGCGTGGCTGCCGCCCCGCAAGGCGGCGAGCAGCGGGCCGTAGAAGTGGAAGGCGAAGGGGATGTAGTGGTCGGCGCGGCGGACATTGCCGTCGCTGTACCAGCCGTCGCCGAGATAGAACGCCTCGATCTCCCGCGCGTAGCGCTCGTCGAGCGAGCGGTCATAGTCGGCGCCGACGCTGGCGAGCGCCATGCCGATCACCAGCCGGAAGAACTTCCAGTTGTTGTCGGCGAAGTCGCAGGCGTGGCCGCGCCGGAGGTAATCGACGACCTGTGATCGGGCGCGGGCGTCGAGCGGCTCCCAGAGCTTGTCCGGGACCAGGCGAAGGGCAAAGCCGATCGCCGCCAACTCGACCAGCCGCTGGTCGACCTGCCCAGGCCAGCCCCAGAATTCCGGATGATCGGGATCGCAGCCATTGGCGAGACCGCGCGCGATCGGGCCCCAGTCGATCCAGTCGGCGCCGCCTGCCTGGGCCGGGGCAAGGCCCCAGAGCAGGCGGGCATAGCCCTCCATATCCGCCGGCGCCTGGTCGAAATGGGCAGCCGTGGCGGAGAGGCGCAGTCTCGCGCCGCCGGCCGAGCGATAGCGTTCGACCGGCTCGGCCAGGACGCGCAGCGCCTGCTCGACATCGGCGCGACTGCGCAGCGGATTGCCGGACCAGGGGCGGAAGAGCCCGTGCGGGAAGATCGTGTCGTTCATGTCGCCAGCGCCGTCCACTTCGTCCTTTCGGAGCGGAGCGCCGGCGGGCGCTCCGTGATGGTCAGGTGCTGCGCTAAGGCTTGATGATGCGCAGGGCGTCGGCGAGCAGCTGCTCGCCGGCCTTGGTCGGGCTGAGCTGCCCGAACGCGACCTTGTCGGCGATCGACCGGAAGGAGCGCTCGTCGAATTCGGAGGTGCCGAGCGGGAAAGGCGGTGGGTAGGGACCGACCCGACTTTCGATCAGCTTGAGATAGTCGAGGACCTTGCGCTCCAGCGGCTCGATCGTCGGAGCGATCGCCGCCATGACATCCTGGTTGATCGGGGCGCCGCGCTCGACCCCGAGTACCTTGCCCGCTTCGATGTCGTTGACGAAGAAATCGATGAAGCGGGCGGCCAGCTCGGGCGACTTGGCCGTGCTCGCGATCGCCCAGTGCAGGCCGGGCCGGTAGAACAGGCCGGACGGGGCGGACTCGTTCAGGACCGGCAGCGCCGTCAGGTCGAGCGGGGATTTGGCGACCGCCTGATAGGCGGCCAGGAGGTTGGAGTAGGACAGGGTCATCACGGCATTGCCGCGCGCCATCTGGTTGCTGTCGACATTGGCCTTGTCGAGGGCCTGGACTTCCGCGCTGGCGCAGCCGCCTGCCTTGGCGAGCGCCTCCCAATAGGCGAACCATTCGGCGCCGTCCTTGGCGTCGAAGCCCGGCCGGCCTTCCGCGGTGAAGATCAGCTTGCCGCGCTGGAGCAGCCAGGATTGGAAGGTCTGCATGTAGCGCGAGCAGTTGCCGACGGCCCAGACGTTCTTCCTGCCCATCGCCTTGGTCAGGTCGACGCAGAGCTTGGCGAACTCGTCCCAGGTCGTCTTGGGCTTCGGCGGCGCGATGCCGGTCTCCTTGAACGGCTCGGTATGGTAGAGCAGCGCGAAGGCATTGAGCGACAGGGGCATGCCCATGACCTTGCCGTCGACCGTGCCGAGCGCCAGCACGCCGGGCGAAAGCCGGTCGGTCCGGATGATCTTGCCGAGATAGTCGTCGAGCGGCCGCGTCGCGCCGCGGCGGCTGTAGTCGGGGAAGCGGCCGGGCTCGAGCTGGAAGATGTCGGGCGCGTTGCCGCCGGCGATCATGGTCGTCAGTTTCGACCAGTAGTCGGCGCCGCCGACCTCGCCATTGATCTTGACGCCCGCATTGGCCGCCTCGAACAGCCGGACGACGCCCAGCGTCCGCTCCGTGCGGGTGGGGGTGCCCCACCAGTAGAGGCGCATCACCGTTTCAGCGGCCAATGCACGGAAGCCGGCCGACGGAGCGAGGGCCGTCGCGCCGAGCGCCAGGCCACCGCGCAGCGTATCGCGTCTGCTGAGCATCTCTTTCTCCTCCCTGACTATCGTTCTTGTCGTCGTTGACCCCGGTTTTCAGCTGTTCAGGCGCAGTCCGTCGCTGGCGAAGAGATGGCAGCTTGCCGCCATGGCGCCGACCGGCAGGCTGTCGCCGGCATTGATCCGGCGCTGGCCTTCGAGCACCACATTGAGCGGCTGCCCGTCGGCGAGGCGGCCATAGGCGATGGTCTGGCCGCCGAGCTGCTCGACATGGATGATGGCGAGCGCGCCGAGGTCGATCTCGGCAGCGCCTCCGGTGACCACATGTTCCGGACGAACCCCGAGCGTCAGCGTCTCGCCGGCATCGATTGTGCGGCGGGTGGGCAGGTTGAACCGGTTGGCGCCGATGACGTCGAGAAAGTTCATCTTCGGAGAGCCGATGAAGCCGGCGACGAAGCGGTTGGCCGGCTTGTTGTAGATGTCGAGCGGCGTGCCGTGCTGCTCGACGATGCCGGCCCGCAGCACCACGATCCGGTCGGCCAGCGTCATCGCTTCGACCTGGTCATGGGTGACGTAGATCATGGTCGCGCCGATGTCGGCATGGAGCTTGGCGATCTCGACGCGGGTCTGGACGCGGAGTTCCGCGTCGAGATTGGAGAGCGGCTCGTCGAACAGGAAGATCTTCGGATCGCGCACGATGGCGCGGCCGATGGCGACGCGCTGGCGCTGGCCGCCCGAGAGCTGGCGCGGCTTGCGTTCGAGCAGCGGGGTGATCTGCAGGATCTCGGCGGCCTTGCGCACGCGCCGGTCGATCTCGGCCCTAGGCATCCGCGCCGTCTCGAGGCCGAACGACATGTTCTTGTAAACGCTCATATGCGGATAGAGCGCATAGGACTGGAAGACCATGGCGATGCCGCGCTGCGAGGCCGCCGTGTCGTTCATCCTGACGCCGCCGATCGACAGTTCGCCGCCGGAGATCGGCTCCAGGCCGGCGATCATCCTGAGCAAAGTCGACTTGCCGCAGCCGGACGGGCCGACGAAGACGACGAATTCGCCGCTCGTGATCGACAGGTCGACGCCGCGGATGACTTCGACGGCGCCGAAGCGCTTCTGGACCTGCGTGAGCGATAGCGTGGTCATCTCTGTAGTCCAGTAGGGCGAGAGGGGCGGGTCATCGCTTCATCCCGGTCGTGGCGATGCCCTCGATCAGCAGGCGCTGGAACACCAGGAACAGGATGAAGATCGGCAGGACGGTGAGCGTCGACATGGCGAAGAGCGCGCCCCAGTCCGATTGCCCCGCCGAGTCGACGAAGGTGCGCAGGCCGAGCTGGGCCGTGTATTTCTCGATGTCGTTCAGATAGATCAGCGGCGCGAAGAAATCGTCCCAGGTCCAGATGAAGGAGAACACCGTCGCGGTCGCCAGCACCGGCGTCGACAGCGGCAGGATCACCTTCAGGAAGATGCGCAGCGGCCCGCAGCCGTCCATCACCGCGGCTTCGTCGAGCTCGCGCGGGATGCTGCGGAAGAACTGCACCATCAGGAAGACGAAGAAGGCGTCGACCGCGAGGAATTTCGGGATCGTGAGCGGCAGGATCGTGTTCACCCAGCCGAGTTTCAGGAACATGATGTATTGCGGGATCAGCACGGCATGTTGCGGCAGCATCAGCGTGCCCAGCATCATCGCGAACCAGAAGCCCCGGCCCCGGAAACGCAGCCGCGTGAAGGCATAGGCTGCCATCGCGCAGGACATCACATTGCCGAGGACGACCAGGACCGAGATCAGCAGCGAGTTGAGGAAGAGCTGTCCGAAGCCGACGCTCAGCCCGTTCCAGCCGCGGCGATAGGCGTCGAGGGTCGGGGCCTGCGGGATCAGCGAGGTCGAATGGAAGATCTCGGAGTCCGGCCGCAGCGAGCTCGCCACCATCCAGAGCAGCGGATAGAGCAGCACGAAGGTCACGGCGATGAGCAGCGCATAGGCGAAGGCGCGCCGCCAGGGCGAGGCGGTGCCGGCCCGGCTCGCAGCCGCCGGCACTGCGAGGACGGGAGCGCGGACCACCTCAGTCATCGTAATGGACCCAGTAGCGCGCCGACAGGAAGGAGAGCGCGGTGAAGACCGCGATGATCAGCACCAGGATCCAGGCCAGCGCCGAGGCGTAGCCGAAACGGAAATTCGTGAAGGCCTCCTGGTACAGGTAGAGCGTGTAGAACAGCGTTGAGTCGATCGGGCCGCCGGTGCCGTCGCTGATCACGAAGGCCGAGGTGAAGGCCTTGAACGCGTCGATCGTCTGGATGACGGCGTTGAAGAAGATCACCGGCGTCAGCAGCGGCAGGGTGATCTTGAAGAACTGGCGGACGGGTTGCGCGCCGTCGATGCTGGCCGCCTCGTAGATGTCCTGCGGAATCTGGCGCAAGCCGGCGAGGAAGATGATCATCGACGAGCCGAACTGCCAGACCGCCAGCAGCACGAGCGTGTAGAGCGAGGTCGAGGGATTGGCGATCCAGCTCGGCCCCTCATAGCCGAACAGCGCGTTCAGGGCCTGGTTGAGCAGACCGTCCCCGGCGAAGACCTGACGCCAGAGCACGGCGATCGCAACGCTGCCGCCGATCAGCGAGGGCAGATAGAATACCGCCCGGAAGAAGGAGAGGCCGGCCAGGCCCTTGTTCAGCGCGACCGCCACGCCCAGGGCAAAGAGCAGCTTGAGCGGCACCGACAGCAGCACGAAGGTGAAGGTCACCGTCATCGCGGTGACGAAGCGCGGATCGTCGGTGGCGATCCGCCTGTAGTTCTCGATGCCGACCCAGTTCGGGGCCGACAGGCCGCTATAGTCGGTCAGCGACAGGTAGAAGGAGGCAGCGACCGGGCCGAGCGTGAGCAGCAGGAAGCCGAGCAGCCATGGCAGTAGGAAGCCGTAGCCGGCGAGGTCGTCCCGCTGGACGGCGCGCGCACTCGCTGCTGCGGCGGCTGGCATCGGCTCCTCCCCAGGGCCTCTCAGTGTCAGCAAACGATAGGAAGGAAAAATATTATCATCAAGAGAAATTTTCGTTATTGACGAAATTAATTCGGTAATGCGAAAAATGCTCGTCCATGGGAGGCGAGCGATGCGCATCGAGCCAAGCACCTATTTCTCGACCGTCGAGGCTGCCGCCGCCGCCAGGCGCGATACGCGGCCTCACCAGGAGGCGCTGGAGCGCTGCATCGCCAAATTGCGCCAGACCATGCCCGTGATCGGCCTGCGCAATCCCAAGATTGGCCTGCCCGACAACAGCTGGGTCTATTGCGGGCCCTATGACTGGGTGGTGAGCTTCCAGGCCGGGCAGCTCTGGCTGGCGCTGCAATTGACCGGAGATCCGGCCTTCCTCAACGCGGCGCGGGCGCGCCGGGTCGTGTTCCGCGGCATCCTCGCTCACCAGAACGCGCAGAACCACGATCTCGGCTTCCAGTTCTCGCTGAGCTGCGTCGCCGAATGGCTGATGACGGGAGACGGGGAGGCGCATGAGATGGCGCTCGCCGCAGCGCGGCAGCTGGTTTGCCGCTACCGGCCCGACGGGCGCTATATCCAGGCCTGGAACGCCAGGCATGTTCATTCCAAGAGCATGCAGGCCGAGTTCGCCAATGGCCGGATCATCGCCGACACCATGCAGAATCTCGCTTTGCTCTATTGGGCCCATGGCGAGACCGGCCGGGCGGATTTCCGCGAGGCGGCCGATGCCCATGCGCAGACCACGCTCGACCATATCGTCCGGTCCGACGACACCTCCTTCCACACCTTCGTCTTCGACATCGCCAGCGGCAGGCCGCTGCGCGGCGAGACCCATCAGGGCTATGCCGACGAGTCCTGCTGGTCGCGCGGCCAGGCCTGGCTGATCCATGGCTTCGCACAGTCGGCCCTGACGACGGGTAATCCGGCCTATGCTGATGCTGCCCGGCGGCTGGCGGCCAAGGCCGAGGCGCTGATGGAAGGGGACGCCGTACCGGCCTGGGACTTCGGCGCGCCGGACCAGCGCGGGACGCATCGCGACAGCTCAGCCGCCGCGATCATGGCGGCCGGCGTCTATCTCCTGGCCGACCAGTCCGAGCCCGAGGAGGCGGCGCGCTGGCGCAGCTTGGGCGATCGTCTGCTCTCCGGCCTGCTCGCCCACTGCGACCTGACCCGCGATCCGCAGGCGCTCGGGCTCCTGGCCCATGGCGCCTCGCATGTCAGGGCCGGCTATGCCGATACGATGCTTCCCTATGGTGATTATTACTTTATGGAGGCGTTGATGCGCTCGCTCGGTCACGACCGGTTCTTCTGGTCCTGACAGGGCGTTTTGAGTTCCTGTTTCTCCCGTCACGGGAGCGGCCTGCAGAAGTGGCGGGGATGAGCGAAGACGAGATCCTGGCGCCGACCTTGCGCGATATCGCCGATGCGGCGGGCGTCTCGGTCGCCTCCGTCTCCAAGGTGCTGAACAATCGCGGCGGTGTCAGCGACGAGAGCCGCCGTCGGATCCTCGGCCTGGCTGAGCAGCTGGGCTACCAGGGCAATCGCAGCGCCCGCTCGCTGCAGAAGGCCGGCGTCGACGGCGCGGTGTTGATCATCCCGGCCGAGGCCTATTCGAACTCGCAATTTTACGAGGGCGTCGTCCAGAGCATCATCGCGGAAGCCGCGGCGAACTCGCTGAAGCTCGATGTCCGGCTGACCTCGCATGCCGATGGCCGGGTCATCGCCGAGCTCGACGAATTGCTCGCCGCCCGGCCGGGTGCCGTCATGGCCGTCGGCATGGACGACCCTGCCGTCATCGACAGGCTCGTCGACTCGAAGCTGCCGGCCGTGCTGGTCAACGGCATGGACCGGACGATGCGGCTCGATTGCGTCCTGCCCGACAATTGGAGCGCCGGCTGGCTGGCGACTCGCCGGCTGCTCTCGGCTGGACACAGGCGCATCGTGCATGTGGCTTCGCGGCACCGCCTGTCGATGCAGCGTCGTCTCGAGGGCTTCAAGATGGCGCTGGAGGAGGCCGGGATCGCGTTCGACCCCGACAGGCACCTGATCGACCTGCTCCAGATGAAGGTCGAGCTGCCCCAGGCGCAGCGGGCCATCCGGCAGGCCCTTCAGGACGGGCGCCTGGATGGCGTCACAGCGTTCTTCTGCGCGACCGACGTCGTTGCGCTCAGCGTGATGCAGGGGCTGCAGAGCGAGGGAGTCCGGGTTCCCGACGACGTCTCGGTCATCGGCATCGATGACATCTCGATCGCGACCCACAGCCGGCCGCCCTTGACCACGATCCGGATCGATCGCGGCGAGCTCGGGCGGCTCGGCGTGCAGTCCCTGATGCGCCGGATCGCCGAGCCCGAGGCCAGCGTGCTGCGCGTGAATATCGGCGTCAGGCTGATCGAGCGGGCGACCATAGGCCAGCTCTTGCACGGCGGTTAGCCGCGCCAGCCGAGGCATTCCGCGAATGGCCGCGAGGAGGTGCTTGGCGAGGTCGAACAGCCGCTTTGGGCTCTCGACTTGAGGATGTCATCAAGCGCTTCGTCGTTCGGCCGGGAGCAAACGGATCGCTGCGGTCCAAGACGAGTGCCGCCGCCTAGACCTTCGCCGGAGGCCGGATCGAAATATCCTGGTGCACCATCGCACCGGTATCGCCCGGCCGGAGGCTGAATCCATCCGGTCGTTTCGGGTCGGGCTGGAGGCCGATGCAGGTACCGGGCTTATGGGCCGCTGCGGACGGGCGCGGCGAGCGGCTCGACTACCGCAATGTCGAAGGGCGGGCCCCCGCCAGCGGCGACCGGCACCAGGTCTTCGGCCCGGATGCCCATCGGCAGCTCGCCGGAAGCCTTCGGCGCCGGCAGGCTGCAGCCGGCAGGGTCCAGTCGCGCATTGGCGACGGAATTCGGCAGGATGTTCATCTGCGGGCTGTCGGCGAAGCCGCCGATACCCGGTTTTCGCGAAACGATACCTGGAATAGTACCCGGAATTTTCGCGGCCTGACGGGGGTCGAATACGCGATCATGCGCTTGAACGCTGCGAAAAACGTGCGCGATTTCAAGCCTCTGGTGAGGCGATGCGGCTGACTCTGTAAGATGGATGGCGGACAGGGCGGGACTGGCCGCTGCAGGCCTCAGAAATTAGCAAAATCAACCGCTTACGCGGGGCCCGAATGACGGCCTTTGTACCAGCGGCTTGTACCGCTGACCAGTCCCAGATTTTTGGGCTTTGTGCAGCGGCTGTACTGGACCAATTCGCTGCGATCACGCATGGTCAGCCGGATACTCGCTCCGGTTGATGGATGGACGGAAACTTCGACTATCTGGCTCAGATCGACCCGCAGTTTGCCCGGCTCGGCAAACTCGCGGAGCACTTCTTCCATCTGGACCCGCCGACGAGCATCGGTAAAACGCGCCAGCTTGCCGAGTTGATCTCCAAAGAGATGGCCGCTCGGGCCGGTGTCCCACTCCCACCACGGGTGCGATTTGAGGAACTGCTTCGGCTGCTGCGCGACGAGGGCCTTCTCCCTCGGGATGTAGCAGATCTGTTCCACTACCTCCGTCAGGTCGGGAACGCCGCGATCCATGAAAACAAGGGCTCGACGGGAGACGCGCTGACCTCGTTGAAGGTGGCGCGTCAGATCGCTGTCTGGTTCTGCCGGGCCGTTCTCGGCGACACAAGCTTCAACCCCGGTCCCTTCCGTCCGCCGAGCCCACCAGCCGACGCGACTGCTCAGCTTCGTGCCGAAGTAGATCAGCTGAAGCGCCAAGTGCTGGAGCAAGAGAGCGCAGCAGAGCGCGCAGGTCGCGAAATTGCGGAGGCGCGGCGTGCCCTTGAAAGCGCTGAAGATCGAGCGCGACGAGAGGCGGAGGATAGGAAGGCCGCAGAGCAGCTTCTTGAGGAAGTCGCTGCGGCGCGTCTGCAGGAGGAGAGGCGGTTTGCCGAGCTTCAGCGAGAAGCGGCACAGGCTCCCGCAGCGCAACTCCTCAAGTTCCAGACGGCCGCTCAAGCGGCCTCCAGCATGGTTCAACTCGACGAGTCGGACACCCGCCGCCTGATCGATGCCAAGCTGCGACAGGCAGGCTGGGTCGCGGATAGCGATACTATCCGGCACGCGGCAGGGAGCCGCCCCGACCTGGCAGACGCCGTGGCGATTGCGGAGTGGCCAACCGAGACCGGGCCCGTCGACTATGCCCTCTTCGCGAAGGGGCGTTGCGTCGGCGTCATCGAGGCCAAGCGGGCCTCCAAGGACGTCCCTTCAGTCTTGGAGCAGGCCAAGCGTTACGCCGAGAGCATCAAACTAGACGGAAGCGAAATCTACCCCGGCGCGCCCTACCAGCACGGCCTTGAAACTCCCTTCCGTGTGCCGTTCGTCTTCGCGACCAACGGCCGCCCGTTCGTGAAGCAACTGGCGACGAAGTCCGGGATCTGGGTTTGGGATGCTCGCCGCGCCACGAGCCTGCCCTCGGCTCTCCCAGAGTGGTTCTCGCCAAGGGATCTTGAGGAGCGCCTCCAGCAGGACGTGGAAGTGGCTCAAGGTCTCGCCGAGGAGCCATTCGCCTACGCGGGGCTGCGGCCCTACCAGCAGGACGCAGTCACGGCGGTGGAAGCAGCCATCGATGCGGGCCAAAAGGACATCCTCGTGGCGATGGCCACGGGCACCGGCAAGACACGCACCTGCATCGTCCTCATGTACCGGCTGCTGAAGCACAAGCGGTTCCGTCGCATCCTGTTCCTTGTCGACCGAAACGCCCTTGGGGAGCAGACCATGCAGGCGCTCCACAACACGGAGCTGGAAGGGCTGCTGAAGTTCGCCTCGATCCACAACGTCGCCGGCCTCGACAAGCGGCTCCCCGAGAAGGAAGACCGGGTTCACGTCGCCACCGTCCAATCGATGGTGAAGCGCATCCTGAATGCCGAGGCGGACGAGGATCGGCCCACACCGGGCATGTACGACGCAATCATCGTGGACGAGGCCCACCGCGGCTATGTGCTCGATGCCGAGATGAGAGATGGGGACCTCACGTTCCGCAACCTCGACGACTACCTCTCCCAGTATCGGCGTGTGCTCGACTATTTCGATGCCACCCACGTGGCGCTGACCGCAACGCCAGCCCTGCATACGACCCAGATCTTCGGCCGGCCGGTCTACAGCTACGGCTATCGCCAGGCTGTGGTGGAGGGCTATCTGATCGACCACCAGCCGCCGCGCAGGATTACCACGGCGCTGTCCCAAGCCGGCATCCGATTTGAAGGCGGTGAAGAAGTCGAGGTGATCGATCCGAGAACAGGGCAGATCAACCTGTTTGAGACCCCCGACGTCGTCGACTTCGAGGTCCAGGAGTTCAATAAGAAGGTCTACACGGTCGAGTTCAACCGCGTCGTTGCTGAGGTCATCGCAGCGGAGGTCCCACCCAACCGGCCCGGCAAGACACTCCTGTTCGCGGCCCGTGATGACCACGCCGACATCCTGGTCGACGAACTTAGAAAGGCGCTGGAGGCGGAGCATGGCCCACAGCCGCACGATCTTGTCCAGAAAGTCACCGGATCAGTGGACGATGCGAGCGGCAAGATCCGACGCTTCCGGAATGACCCGAACCCCAAGTACGTAGTCACCGTCGACTTGCTGACGACCGGGGTGGACATCCCCGAGATTTGCACGCTCGTCTTTGTGCGCCGCGTAAACAGTCGGATCCTGTACGACCAGATGATCGGTCGTGCCACGCGCCGCGCGGACCACATCGGCAAGGAGGTCTTCCGCATATTCGACGCCGTCGACATCTACGCCAACCTGCAGTCGGTGACGGACATGCGGCCCGTGATCGTCGACCCGAACGTTACGCTGCCGGGCCTGCTGCAAGACCTGCAGCGCGCCGAGGACGACGAGGACCGGCTTTTTGTCCGCGACCAGATCGTGGTGAGGGTGCGCCAGCGGCTTCGCCACCTCACGGATCAGGCCGCGACCGAATTGGAGCAACTGACCGGTCAGACACCAGAGGCCTTCGTCGCAGCGCTGCCCACGAGGCCGCCTAGCAACATCGTGGCTCTCTTCAGCGCGAAGCCGGCCCTGCTGTCGCTTCTGGAGGGCGTCAAACGTCCCTCTCACGTCGATCAAGGCATCTACATCTCTACTCACGGAGACGAGCTGGTGTCGGTCGAGGACGTGTTCGATGGCGTGTCCTCTCCGGAGGATTACATCTCAGCCTTCGAACGGTTCGTCCGCGACAACATCAATCTCGTCCCGGCTCTCACAGCGGCCGCGCAAAAGCCGCGCGAACTTACTCGCAAGGACCTCCGGGGGCTGGCGTCGCTGCTGGACGAGCGCGGCTTCTCGGAGGCGAAGCTCCGCCGCGCCTATGGCCGGGCGCGAAATGCCGACATCGCAGCCCACATCATCGGCTTCGTTCGCCAGGCGGCGGTTGGCGACCCACTTGTGCCCTACGCGATCCGCGTCGAGAACGCGCTAGCGCGGATCAAGGCCTCGAAGCCGTGGACGACGAAGCAGAGGCAGTGGCTGGACCGGATCGGTCGCGCCCTGCAGGAGCAGCCGGTAAGCGATCCGTCAATCCTGGACGAGCCTGCCTTCCTCCAGAAAGGTGGCTTCGAGACGGTGGATCGCGACTTTGATCACGGACTCGGTCCCCTGCTGCAGGACATCAACGCAGAGATCTGGGCGATGCGCGCATGAGCGCGGGCGACGTTGTTGTCGTAGGTTTTGACGCAGCCTGGACGGATCATCCACGCAAGCCAGGTGCAATCTGCTCAGCTCACTACCGAGGCGGGCTCTGCACCGGCTTCGAACCGCCGAGGTTCGTCTCTTTCGCCGAGGGGCTCTCCTTCGTCGGAGCCGTTGAGCAGCAGGACTTGCCTCTCCTCGTTGCCCTTGACCAGCCTACCATCGTGCGCAACGCGACTGGCTCCCGTCCTGTCGATAAGGTCGCCGGTTCGCTGGTGTCCTGGATTGGTGGGGGCGTCCAACCGGCCAACCGTGGCAAGCTTGGGATGTTCGACGACGACGCGCCGATCTGGCGTTTCGTGGATGGCCTTGGAGGCCTTCAGGAGCCCGAGGAGGCACGTTCGGCCACGTCCGGGCGGTATCTCGTCGAGGTGTTCCCTGCGCTCGCCCTGGCGGCTCTGGACGCCCGCTTCTACGGTCGACTGAAGGGGCCGCGATACAACCCGGCGCGGCGTAAGACCTTCCAACGGTCACATTGGAGCGCGGTGCTGTCCGTTGTGGCGGACGAGGCCGGTCGTCTGGGCTGCGAACCCGCAGCAGATTGGGTTTCTCGGCTCGACGTCCTGGACGTCCGCAAGGGGCACCAGGACTCCCTCGACGCCCTGATATGCCTGCTCACCGGCTTGCGCTGGCGACTGGAGCCGCGGGATCGATCCATCATGCTCGGGTGCCTCGGCCACGGCTACATGGTTGCGCCGGTCACGCCGCTGATGCACGAGAGGCTGGCTATGGCCGCCGCGCTTCGGTCGGTGCCCATAGACAACGCCATTCCGCCTGCAGTCAGGATACTTCTATGAACCCGTCGTCCGACCTCGTGAACAAACTCTGGAGGCTGTGTGCGCACCTTCGCAAGGACGGCGTGACCTACCAGCAGTACGTGACGGAACTGACCTATCTGCTCTTCCTCAAGATGATGGCCGAGCTGAAGCGCGAGGAGGGGCGCATTCCGGCCGGCATGCGCTGGAAGGATCTAGTTGATGCTGAGGGTGTGAAGCAGCTCGGCCTCTATCGGTCCATCCTGGCTGCTCTGGGCAATCCCGAGCAGCACCTTGACCGCTCAGTCCAGGCCATCTTCGCCGGCTCATCCACCTTCATCCGTGAGCCCGTTAATCTGGAGAAGCTCGTCACCGCCATCGACGATTTGCGCTGGTTCTCTGACGAGCGTGACAGCTTCGGCGACCTCTATGAGGGGTTGCTTCAGAAGAACGCGGAGGAGACGAAGCGGGGCGCGGGGCAGTACTTCACGCCTCGCGTGCTCGTGCAGGTTCTGGTTCGCCTGATGAAGCCCAAGCCTGGGGAGGTGATTCAAGATCCTGCGGCTGGTACCGGCGGCTTCCTTATTGCGGCTGACAGGGCGATCCGCGAGGTCACAGATGATCTGTTCACGCTGTCGCCGACCCAGCAGGAGTTCCAGATCAAGCGGGCCCTCCAAGGGATGGAGAACGTCGAGGGCGTCTATCGTCTGCTGCTGATGAACCTGCACTTGCACGGGGTCGACAGCCAGCACCTTCATCTCGCCGATACTCTGGGCCCGGAAGGGGCTGATCTGGCCAAGGCCTGGCCTGCTGATCTCATCCTCACAAACCCGCCCTTTGGGCCGGCAGGTGGGCGCCCGTCGCGCGATGACCTGACGGTGACGAGCATGGTGTCCTCCTATCAGCTCCCCTTCGTGGAACACTGCATCCGGTCGTTGAAGCCGGGGGGGCGGGCGGCGGTAGTGGTCCCGGATAACGTACTCTTCGAAGACGGCCGGGGCCGAGAGTTGCGGCGAATGTTGATGGACTGGTGCGACCTTCACACCATCCTGCGACTGCCAACGGGCATTTTCTACGCCCAAGGCGTGAAAACGAACGTCATCTTCTTCACACGCGGGGCAGCCGCCTCCGAGAACACCAGGGCTGTGTGGGTCTATGATCTCCGTGCCAACATGCCGGCCTTTGGCAAGAACTCGCCGCTCACAGAGGCCCACTTCAGAGACTTTGAGGCCGCTTATGGCGATGACCCGAATGATCGGCAGTGCCAGGGTGAGGAAGGGCGCTTCCGCTGCTTTACCCGAGCAGAGATCAAGGCTCGCGGCGATAATCTCGACATAGGCTGGTTGCGGGATACCAGCGATGACACCGAGGACTCTCTGACGGAGCCCGAAGAATTTATCGGGGCAATCCGGGCTCATCTCGTTAATGCTGTGGCGGAGATCGAAGCGCTGGCGGAGGCGTTGGAGGTCGCGGTGCCGGTGGAAGCACGGGAAGCAGCGGAATGACCATTCCGGCGACCTGGGCAACTGCCCGTATTGGCGATCTGTGCCATCTCGTAAATGGCAGAGCATTTAAGCCCGGTGATTGGTCCGATCAAGGTTTGCCGATCATCCGGATTCAAAATCTTAAAAATCAAGAGGCCAAGTTTAACCACTACCGAGGTTCGGTCGAATCGAAATTCTTAGTCGAGCCAGGAGAGCTACTTTTTGCATGGTCGGGAACGCCAGGGACTTCATTTGGTGCGCACGTGTGGAGCGGGCCGCAAGCAATCCTCAACCAGCACATCTTTCGAGTGCTGTTCAACTCGCATCATCTTTCGCGCGATTTCTTCCGCTTGGCGATCAACTCCAGGTTGGACGAGCTGATTGGCAAGGCTCACGGAGGGGTCGGTCTGGCTCATGTCACTAGAGGTAAATTCGAGAGCACTGAGGTCCACCTGCCTCCGTTGGCCGAACAGTGTCGGATCGTTGCGGCTATTGAGGCTTTGGCGGCACGGTCGAAACGCGCAAAGGCGGAACTTGTCCGCGTGGAGGCTCTCTCGTCACGGGCTAAGCAGGCTGTACTGGTCGCCGCGTTCCGGGGCGAACTGACTGCGGATTGGCGGGATCAGCATCCATCCGACCTTCCCGCAGCCACACTGGTCGACGCGACTGCCGAGCCTGATCAGTCAAGGGGCGGCAGAGAAGCGACGACGGACGTTATCCCCGGTCTAGCAGCGGTATCGGTAAACAATCCGGGCACGCCGACACCGCAGGGATGGGCTTGGGTTCGTCTCCGTCGCATTGCGCGACAAGAAACAGGGCACACACCGAGCCGGTCTCGGCCCGAATACTGGGATGGCGGCGTCCCATGGATAGGAATTCGCGACGCAGGCGCGCATCACAGCGCGACTATCAACGACACAATCCAGACGATATCGGAAACGGGTTTGGCTAACTCGTCGGCACGCCTGCTGCCCGCCGGTACAGTCTGCCTCTCGCGTACTGCCTCTGTTGGCTATGTGACCATCATGGGAAGGCCCATGGCCACGAGCCAGGACTTCGCGACATGGACCTGCACCGATGCGCTTGATCCCGAGTACCTGATGTTTGCGTTGCTCGCAGAGGGGGATCACATCCGGACCTTTGGCGAGGGCACCACCCACACAACGATCTATTTCCCTGAAATCAGGGCGTTTCACATCTGCCTGGCGCCCAAGAGGGAGCAAGTCGAGATCGTCCGGCGCGTGAAGCTCGCCTTGGCGAAGATCGACAAGATGGCGGAGGAAGCCCGGGCGAGCC
>PNLY01000036.1 GCA_013823325.1 Methylobacterium sp. | reverse complement strand
GTGGCAGGCCCGGCACTTGTTCCAGGAGCGTTCGCCGGCCGAGATGTCCTGCGCGGAGGCGGCAGAGGCGGCCATTGTGGCGAGGGCGAGCAGGGTTGCGCTGGTGATCAATCTCATCGGGTCGTCTCTCCTCAGCTTAGACTCCTTCTGAGATAGCGCAGCCCGTTTCTTTGAATACAGGGCAGTTCGTCGCGGTGGGATCACAAAGCCCCGATCCACTCGGCGATATTGGCGGTAAAGGCGTCGGGGCGCGAGATCGGAAAGTAGTGCCCGCCGCTATCGAGCAGGGTCTTGCGGGCTCCGGGCATGGCGGCTGCGAGCTCCTCCTGCAGGAAGGCTGGGACGATCATGTCGTCACGCGCGCCGAGAATGAGCGTCGGCGCGGCGATCTCCCCGGCCCAGCCCGACGCGTCGAAGGCGCGCAGCGCGCCGATGCGTTCGCGCACGATCTGCTTCGCCTCCGGTGTGTCCGGGGCCGTCGCGACCGCTGTCTCGTAGACGCCCCAATGCGCCTCGAGCCAGGTCGGCGGGTAGGTCATCAGCGCCGCGCTCGCCGCATAGGCGCGCGGATGCTGGTCGAGGATGGCGAGGCGGGTCTCGAACAGCGCGGTCATGTAGCGGTTCTGCTTGAGCCAGCTGCCGCTGAGGATCAGCCCGTCAAGCCGGTCCGGCGCCTGCCGAGCCAGCGACAGGCCGATGCAGCCGCCGGTCGAGTGCCCGAGCACGGTGGCGCGTTCGACGCCGGCGGCATCGAGCACGGCGAGGCAATCCTTGGCCAGTTGGTCGACCGTGCAGGGCGCGCTACCGCGATCGCTCACGCCGATGCCGCGCTGGTCGAAGCGCAGCACCTGAAAGGAACGGGCGAGCGTCGCGGCATTGTCGTCCCAGAAGGCGATGCTGCCGGCGAGCCCGCTGACCAGCAGTACGGGGCGGCCCTGGCCCTGCGACAGCGCCCGCAGCACGGCGCCATCCGGCAGTTTGACCCTGAACTCGCCGCTGACCGCGCCGCCGCTTGTCCCGCTCGCCGGTGCCGCCTCGGATTGGTCGTGCTGATGCCGTCGCGCTTGTGTCATGGCTGTCTGTCCTCTTGCGCGGGAAGGCTGGCGAGTTGATCGAGAGGGAAACCTGGATCGTTCGACATGCGTGCGAGCGGCGCCTTGATCTGGATCACACAGGTGCTCTGCCGCTGCGGCCCGGATTCCGAGCCGAACGGGATGGTCCTGCTGGCGGCGTGCCCTGCCATGCCGACCTCCCCTTGCGCTTCCCCTCATGGCTGATCGTGCCGGGGGAGGCGGCATTGTCCAGCCGCCTTTGTTCATGGCGGCATTGGCTTAGACGCAGGACGGCCTATCAGGGAAGAGTGTTGTTATGCGAAAAACGCAGGGCGATGCCGGCTACAGGCAGTTGACCCAGAGCACGCGGGTGACGCCGTCATGCTGATTGGCGAAGCGATGCGGCCGCGAGGACAGGAAGCGGAAGCTGTCGCCCTCGCGCATGATCCAGCTCTCGTTCTCGACATTGAGCAGCATCGTGCCGCCGAGCACGAGGCCGGCCTCCTCGCCATTGTGGATGTAGTGCTCGTCGCCGGTGCTGGCGCCGGGCTCCATCTCGACCAGATAGAGGTTGAGCTTGGAGCCCTCCGCCTGCGGGGTGAGCAATTGCTTGCGGATGCCTGAGCGCCAGAGCTGCAATTCGCCGCGATCGGCCTGGCGGACGATGGTGGCGGTCGGGTCGGCCTGGCGCGCATCGGCTGGGAACAGGTCCGAGATCGCGACCCCGAGCGCGTCCGCGACGGCGGCGAGCACGCGCAGCGTCGGCGAGGACAGGCCGCGCTCGATCTGGCTGAGGAAGCCGATCGAGAGACCGGTGCGGCCCGCAAGCTCCTCCAGCGAGAGCCGGCGCGCGCGCCGGAGCAGGCGCAGCCGCGCCCCGATCTCGCGGTCGACATGCAGATGCGGCAAGTCGGCGGCAGGCAGGCTCATCGCGATTCCTTCTTCGTCTTTTTCATGTGCATGAAAATCGCTTGCCGGCAAGGCCGCTCTATGCTCGTATCTTCATGCTCATGAAAATTCGAGCCGACGCCTGATCGGGCGTACAGGCAAATGAGGGGACAATGCCATGGAACGCCGGACCTTCCTGACCCTGCTGGCCGGAGGCGCCGTCGCTGCGGCCGTCTCGCCGGCCGCCGCCCAGTCCGTCCTCAAGGTCGGCTCGACGCCGACGGGTATTCCCTTCACCTTCTTGGACACCAAGACCAGCACCATCGAAGGCGTGATGGTCGACCTGATCAAGGAGGTCGGCAAGGAGGCCGGTTTCAAGGTCGAGGTCGAGGGCATGCAGTTCTCCACGCTGATCGCCGGCCTGACCAGCAACAAGATCGATCTGATCGCCGCCGCCATGTACATCACCCCGGCGCGCAAGGAGGCGATCGACTTCTCCGACCCGATCTACACCTATGGCGAAGGCCTGATGGTGCCGAAGTCGGACAGCAAGGACTACAAGTCCGTCGACGAGCTCAAGGGCTATGTCGTCGGTGCCCAGGTCGGCACCGCTTATGTCGAGCCGCTGCAGAAGGGCGGCATCGTCTCCGAGGTCAAGATCTACAAGACCATTCCCGACATCCTCGCCGATGTGAACGCCGGCCGCATCCAGGCCGGCTTCGCCGATGGGCCGATCGTCGCCTACAATCTGCAGCAGGGCCTGTTCCCGCAGGTCCGGCTGGTGAAGTCCTATCAGCCGATGTTCACCGGCTCGGTCGGCATCGGCGTGCGCAAGAGCGACGGCGAGCTCCTGAAGAAGGTCAACACGGCCCTCGCCAAGCTCAAGGCCGATGGCAGCCTCACCAAGATCCTCGGCAAATGGGGCCTCGAGTGAGATCGCCCCCGGCGCACTGAAGCACACTCGGTTGTCATCGTGAGGCGGCGCTCTGAGCGCCGCCCGTTCAGATAGTTCGAGCTCATGCAGACCATCCTGCGCGATGTCGGCACCTTCCTGCCGATCCTGCTCCAGGGCCTTAAGTTCACCGTATTGGTGACGCTTGGTTCCTTGGCGATCTCCACCGTGCTCGGGCTGGTCTGGGCGCTGATGCGCGTCTCCGGCATCGCCTGGCTCGCCTTCATCGCCAAGGTGATCGTCAACACGCTGCGCGGCATCCCGATCCTGGTGCAGCTCTTCTACATCTACTTCGTCTTCCCGGAATTCGGCGTGGCGCTGACGGCGCTGCAGGCCTCGATCATCGGGCTCGGCATCGCCTATTCCGCCTATCATTCCGAGAACTTCCGAGCCGGCATCGAGGCGATCGACCACGGTCAGGTCGAGGCTGCCGAGTCGATCGGCATGGGCTGGTTCCTGATGATGCGCCGGGTGATCCTGCCCCAGGCGATCAAGGTGATCCTGCCGCCCTATGGCAACATCATGATCATGATGCTGAAGGATTCCTCGCAGGCCTCGACCATCACCGTCGCCGAGCTGACGCTGCAGGGCCAGATCCTGGCCTCCTCGACCTTCAAGAACATGACGGTCTACACGCTGGTCGCGCTGCTCTATCTCTCTATGAGCCTGCCGCTGATCGCCTTCGTCGGCTGGCTGGAGCGCCGCTTCGGCAAGGGAGCCAGGCGATGATCGAGCTTTCGGGCGTCACCAAGAGCTTCGGCGCCCATCAGGTGCTGAAGGGCATCACCGGCAGCGTCCAGCGTGGCGAGGTCGTCTGCCTGATCGGCCCGTCCGGCTCCGGCAAGTCGACGATCCTGCGCTGCATCAACGGGCTCGAATCCTATGATGGCGGCGCGATCACGGTCGACGGAGCCAAGGTCGACCGCGCCGACCGCTCGATCCGGGCGATCCGCACCGCAATGGCGATGGTGTTCCAGCGCTTCAACCTGTTCCCGCACCGGACCGCGCTCGAGAACGTCGTCGAGGGACCGATCCATGTGAAGAAGGAGCCGGCTGCGCAGGCAATGGAGCGCGGCCGCGACCTGCTCGCCCGCGTCGGCCTCGCCGACAAGTTCGGCGCCCATCCGGCCCAGCTCTCTGGCGGCCAGATGCAGCGCGTCGCCATCGCCCGGGCGCTCGCCATGCAGCCCAAGGCGATCCTCTTCGACGAGCCGACCTCGGCCCTCGATCCCGAGCTGGTCGGCGAGGTGCTCGGCGTGATGAAGAGCCTCGCCGAGGAGGGCATGACCATGCTGGTCGTCACCCACGAGATGGGCTTCGCCCGCGAGGTCGCCGATCGCGTCCTTTTCCTCGACGGAGGCGTCATCGTCGAGGAAGGCGCCGCCCGCGAGGTGCTGAGTGCGCCGCGCAATCCGCGTACGCAGGACTTTTTGCGCCGCGTGCTCAAGCCGATCTAGGGGACATCGACATGGCCGAACCCTTCCCGCTGCAGCCCTCGCTCTGGCACGCGACCGCCCCCGCCGCGCCGCAGACGCCGCCGCTCGCGGCCGATGCACGGGCCGATGTCTGCATCGTCGGCGCCGGCTATGCCGGCCTCTCGACGGCGCTGCACCTCGCCGAGGCCGGCGTCTCCGTCGTCGTGCTCGAAGCGCGCGAGCCGGGCTGGGGCGCCTCGGGGCGCAATGGCGGCCAGGTCATCCCCGGCATCAAATACGATCCCAGCGAGATCGTCTCGAAGTATGGGCCCGAGGCCGGCGAAGCCCTGGTCTCCTTCGTCGGCTCGACCGCCAATCTCGTCTTCGGGCTGATCGAGAAGCACGGCATGGACGTGCCGCATCGCCGCGCCGGCTGGATCCAGGGCGCACATACGCCGGCCATGGTCGAGACGGTGAAGCGCCGGGCCGAGCAATGGAGCATGCGCGGCGTCGCCGCCCGCTATCTCGACGCCGATGCAGCCAGCCGTCTGCTCGGCACCGACCGCTATCTCGGCGGCTGGCTCGACCCGCGCGGCGGCGGCGTCCAGCCCCTTGCCTATGCCCGTGGCCTCGCCCGCGCCGCGCAGAGGGCGGGCGTCGCGATCCACGGCCAGAGCGCGGTCACCGGCCTGCGGCGCGACGGCGGCAATTGGGTCGTGCGCACCGCGCAGGGCGCCAGCGTCACCGCGCCGCGCGTGGTGATCGCGACCAACGGCTATACCGGCGACCTGATCCCGAAGCTGCGCCAGACGGTGATCCGGCCGAACTCCTTCATCGTCGCCACTGAGCCCCTCTCGGATAATCTCGCCGGCACGATCCTGCCCGAGGGCCAGGTCACCTCCGACACCCGCCAGTTGTTGCTCTATTTCCGCAAGGACCACACCAACCGCCTGCTGATGGGCGGGCGCGGCCCTTTCCGCGAGCCGCAGGGCGAAGCCGACTGGGCCCATCTCGAACGGGTCGTCGGCAAGATGTACCCGCAGGCCAAGGGCCTGCGCATCGACTATCGCTGGTGCGGTCGCCTCGCGCTGACCCGCGATTTCCTGCCGCATCTGCACGAGCCGGAGCCCGGACTTCTCGTTGACATCGGCTGCATGGGCCGCGGCGTCGGCCTGCAGACGGCGATGGGCAAGGCGATGGCGCAGTATCTCTCGACCGGCGACCGGGCGAGCCTGCCCTTCCCGGTGACCGCGATCACGCCCTTGCCGCTGCACGCGCTGAACGAGCTCTACGTCTCGGCGATCATCGCCTGGTACCGGCTCACGGATGGTGGCATGAAGGACCGCGCCGCTTGACGCTCGCCCGTTCCTGACGCAGGGCGAGGAGATGAGCATCGTCCTCGCCTGCGATCTCGGCGGCACCTCGTTCCGCGCTGCCCTCGTCGATGACACCGGAGCGACCCGCGCTCAGCACGCCATTGCCGGGCCGGCGAGCCGCGACGATCGCTTTGGCGCTTCCGAGGTCGACCCGGAAGCCTGGTGGACGCTCCTGATCGAGGCTTGTGCCAGGCTGGCGATCGAGGCTCCGGCGCTGTTCGATGCGATCGAAGCCGTTGCGATCTGCGGCGTCACCCGGACGCAGATCTTTCTCGATAGCGAGGGCCGATCGCTGCGCCCGGCGATGACCTGGAAGGACATGCGCGCCGACGCGCTCGCAGCGCGTTTGCGCGAGAGGCTGAGTACAGCTCATCCGGAAAGCGCCGCGGTCAACGCCTTCCACCCGTTCGCCCGTCTCGCCTGGCTCCGCGAGCAGGAGCCCGAGGTTTTTGGCAGGCTCGCCTGCCTGCTCGAGCCGAAGGACTATCTGAATTTCTGCCTGACCGGCCGGCGGGCCAGCGACCCCGTCTCGCTGGCGCGCTTGCTGGCCGCGGCGAGCCCGCATGAAGGTCGCGATCTGCTAAGCGCGACCGGTGTTCCCGCCGCAATCCTACCGGACATGCTGGAGCCCTGGGAGCAGGTCGGCCCGATCCAGCCCGGCCTGCCCGCGCCGCTCGACCGTCTCACCGGCAAGCCGGTGTTCTGCGCCTCGAACGATACCTGGGCGGCGGTGGTCGGCCTCGGCGCCATGCGCGAGGGCTTCGCCTACAATATCTCCGGCACCACCGAGGTGCTCGGCGTCGTCGGCCGCGAGCCGGCGCGGGCGGAGGGTTTGCTCACCGTCGATTGGCGCGGCGTGTTCCAGCTCGGCGGCCCCAGCCAGACCGGCGCCGACACCGTTTCCTGGCTGCTGGCGCTGCTCGGGCGCGATGGCGCGGCGGTGGGGCAGGAGATCGATGCGCTGCTTGCGGGGCCGCGCCAGCCGCAGCCCCTGCTCTTCCTGCCCTACCTCCAGGGCGAGCGCGTGCCTTACTGGGACCCGTCCCTGCGTGGCGCGCTCGTCGGGCTGAACCGCCGGCATGGACCGACCGACCTTGCCTTCGCGGTGCTGGAGGGCGTCGCCTGCCTCAACCGGGTCGTGCTGGAGCGGGCTGAAGCCGCGCTCGGCCGGGAAGCAACCGAAATCCGCTTCGGCGGCGGCGCTGCGGCCAATCCGGTCTGGAGTCAGATCAAGGCCGATCTCTGCGGTCGGCCGGTCGTCGTAGCAGCTTCGAAGGAGCCGGGCCTGCTCGGTGCCGCGATCATCGCTTTCACGGGGCTCGGCCGTTTCGCCTCTCTCGCCGACGCGCAGCAGGCGCTCGTCACCGTCGCGCGTCATTTCGAGCCCGATCCCGCCCGCAAGCTGCCCTATGACGCGCTCTTTGCCCTATTCCGCCGGGCCGAGGATGCGCTGGTGCCGATCTCTCGCGATCTCGTCGCCGCTGCACAGGAAGATGGTCCGCTCGCCGGCCTCGCGCGCCATGCGTCTGCAACCGCGAGCCTGCACGCCGATTGACGTTGCGGCTGGTGAGTTGGCGTCTTACCCAGATCGAACCAGTTTCCAGAGAGAGGTCCATGTCGCCTTCGCGTCGCATCGCCGCGTTTCGTCTCTCCCCGGTCGTCGGCAAGGTCGGCTGATGCCGAAGCCTGTCACCCTGATCACTGGCGCTTCCGGCGGTATTGGCAGCGCGCTCGCGATGACGCTGGCACCGTCGCACAGGCTCGTCCTCTCCGGGCTGGAGGCCGCTCCGCTGGTCGAGCTGGCTGATCGGCTTCAGGCTGAAGGCGCCGACGTCGCCGCCATGACCGGCGATGTCCGTGATCGTGATCTCGCCGGCACGCTGGTCGAGCTCGCGGTCGAGCGCTTCGGAAGGCTCGACAATCTCGTCACCGGAGCCGGCGCCTCGCGCCCGGTGCCGATGGTCGAGATGGAGGACGAGGAATGGGACAGGCTCGTCGACATCAACCTCTCTGCCGTCTTCCGCGTCTCGAAGGCCGCCGCCCGTCGGATGATCGAGCAGGGCGAGGGCGGCGCCATCGTCCACATCTCCTCGATCGCCCATAGCAATGGCGGGGCAAACCTCGCCTATGGCTCGGCCAAGGGCGGCGTCGCGACATTGACCTATGGCATGGCCCAGCAACTCGGCCGTCACGCCATTCGCGTCAATGCGGTCGCCCCGGGGATCATCGACACGCCGATGGTGCGCGGCGGCTTCGCCAAGGAATTCAACGCGCTGGTCGAGGGCGCCTCGCAGCGTACCCCGCTCGGGCGGCTCGGCCGTCCCGAGGATGTCGCCGGGGTCATCGCCTTCCTGCTCTCGCCGGCCGCCGCCTTCGTCACCGGCGCGCTGCTCCCGGTCACCGGCGGCATCGAGATCCTCTCGCCGATCTCGGCGATCGCCAAGGGAACCGCCTGACGATGCGCGAGATCATTGGCCGCTACGGCACCGCGCTCGCCGGCCTCGTCCTGATCGTCTTTTTCGTCGCCTTCGCGCCGAACTTCGCGACGACGATGAACATCGTCAACGTGCTGAAGGATACGAGCTTCCTCGCCATCCTGGCGATCGGCTTCACGCTCGCCCTGATCGTCTCCGAGCTCGACCTCTCGATCGCCGAGGTCGCGAGCCTCTCGGCCGTCGTCACCGGCTGGCTGATCCAGGGCCAGCAGCACCCGGCGCTCGCGGTTACGGCGGGACTGCTGGTCGGGCTCCTCTGCGGCGCGGCCAATGGCTATGGCGTCACGGTGCTGCGCGTGCCTTCGCTGATCATGACCCTCGGTACGGCGGCGATCGCCAGGGGCTTCGCCTTCATGATCACGCAGGGCGTCGCCTTCGTCGGGCGCTGGCCGGTCTCGTTCACCGGCCTCGCTCGTGGCACGAGCTTCGGCATCCCCAACCTCTTGATCTGGCTCACCGCCGTCACCCTCCTGACCTATGGCCTGATCAAATGGACCCGCACCGGCGCCCATATGGTCGCAACCGGCGAGGCCGACGAGGCGGCGCGGCTCTCCGGCATCGCCACCTTCAGGATGAAGCGCATCGGCATGCTGCTGACCGGGCTCTGCGCCGGCATCACCGCCGTGCTGCTCGCCGCCAACCTGTCCTCGGCCGCGCCGAACATGGCGGGCGATTACCTGCTCTACGCCATCGCCGCCGTGCTGCTGGGGATGACCATGTTCGAGCCCGGCAAGCCCAACATCCCCGGCACCGTCTTCGCGGCGTTGGTGCTGAAGGTGCTCGGCAATGGCTTGGTGCTGATGGGCGCAGCCTATTACGTTCAGGACATCTTTCTCGGCGTCATCATCATCGGCTCGGTCGCCTTCTCGGCCAGCGCGTTGAAAAAGGCGGCGTTCAAGGTCTGACAGTTCACAACGATAACGAGGGGAGAGGTCGTCATGGTCGGTTTGAGGAAGGTTCTGCTGGCGGCGGCCGCCGTCGTCGCGATGGCTCAGGGGGCGGGGGCCTTCGAACTCGGCGTCATCGGCTTCCAGTTCTCGTCGGAGACGCATGCCCGCGTCGCCAATGCCGCCGCCGCCGCGGCCAAGGCCAAGGGCTGGACCGTCACGCTGCTGAACTCGGAAGGGGCGCTGCCCAAGCATGCCGAGCAGTTCGACGCGCTGATCGCCAAGAAGGTCGATGCGATCATCATCGCCATGGGCAAGCCGGTCGAGGCCGACGCCCAGTTCAAGGCGGCCAAGGACGCCAAAATCCCGGTGATCACCGTGCAGTCGGGTTCAAGCCCGCACGCGCTCTTCGACATCCAGAGCAATGAGTACAAGGTCGGCGCCGAGGCTGCGCTCTATCTGCTCGGCCAGCTCGGCTATCAGGGCAACATCATCACCGCCCGCTTCGACCTCAACGTCGCCTCGCGCATCCGCGGCAAGCTGCTCGACAACGTGCTCTCCGAGAACCAGGGCGTGAAGGAACTCGGCAAGTTCTCGATGGCCCGCACCCAGAGCTGGCGCGACGACGTCCGCGCCGGCATGCAGGCGCTGCTGCTGCAGAACCAGGGCAAGATCAACGGCATCTGGGCCTCGTTCGACGGCCAAGCCTATATCATCGACGACCTCCTGCAGGCGCAAGGCGTGAAGAAAGGCCAGATTCCGCTGGTCTCGGTCGATGGCGGCAAGGAGACCTATGCCCGGATCGCCGACCCGGCCTCGACCTTCACTGCCACCGTCTCGATCCCGTTCGAGGAGATGGGCAAGCAGGCGGTCGACGCGATCCAGACCATCGTCGTCGACAAGAAGCCGAAGGAGACGATCACCTCCGGCCCCTATCTCTTCACCGACGCCGTCTTGGTCGACAAGAACAACGTCCAGCAGTTCCTGAAGTGACGGAGTATCGCGCCTTTCCTTCTCCCCTCGGGGGAGAAGGTGGGTCGGCGGAGCTGGCTCGGATGAGGGCGGTGCGACTGGGTGCGTTGGTGGTCGGGTCGCGCCTGACTTCCCTCATCCGTCAGCGCTGCGCGCTGCCACCTTCTCCCCCGAGGGGAGAAGGAAGGAGAGCTTGTCAATGACCGCCACACCCCTCCTCTCCCTCCGCGGCATCGGCAAGGCCTACGGCCCGGTCGTGGCGGTGCGCGAGGTCGATCTCGACATCTTCGCCGGCGAGGTCGTCGCCCTCTGCGGCGACAACGGCGCCGGCAAGTCGAGCCTGATCAAGGTGATCTCCGGCGCCGAGGAGGCGACCTCGGGCACGCTTGCGATGCGCGGCAAGGAGGTTGTCTTCGCCTCGCCGCATGATGCGCTCAGCCATGGCGTCGCGACGATCTATCAGGATCTCGCGCTCGCCCCGCGCCTCTCCATCGCCCAGAACGTCTTCATGGGCTCGGAGCTGACACGGCCGCTGCTGCTGCCCTTCCTGCGCGTGCTCGACAAGAAGCGGATGGCGCAGGAGGCGCGCGGCTTCCTCAAGCAGCTCTCGGTCACGGTCGAGGACATGGACCGGCCGGTCGAGCGGCTCTCGGGCGGCCAGCGCCAGGCGGTCGCGATCTCGCGCGCCCTGCGCTGGAAGGCCGAGATCATCATCATGGACGAGCCGACGGCGGCGCTCGGCGTCAAGGAGACCGCCCTGGTCCTCGACCTGATCCGCAAGCTCAAGGCCGACGGCAGGACGGTGCTGCTGATCAGCCACAATATGCGCGACGTCGTCGCGCTCGCCGACCGGGTGGTGATCATGGGCGCTGGCCGCAAGTATGTCGACCAGCCGCTCGGCGACCTCTCCGCCGACGACCTCAGCCGCATGATCATGACCGGCAACGCCAGGGCGGCCTGAGATGGCCGGCGAAACGATCGTCATCGACACCGATCCCGGCCAGGACGACGCGGTCGCCCTGCTGCTCGCCTTCGCCAGCCCGGAACTCGACCTCAAGGCGATCACCACCGTCGCCGGCAATGTCCCGCTCGCTTTGACCACCGCCAACGCGCTGCGCATCCGCGAGCTCGCCGGGCGCGAAGACGTGCCGGTCCATGCCGGCGCCGATCGGCCGCTGCTGTTTCCCCTCTCGACCGCCGAATTCGTCTGCGGGCCCGATGGGCTGGCGGGCGCCGACCTGCCGCCGGCTCGCGGCAAAGCTAGCTCAATCCATGCCGTCGACGCACTGATCGCGATCTTGCGCGCCGCGCCCGACGACAGCGTCACGCTCTGCCCGCTCGGCCCGCTGACCAATCTCGCCTTGGCCTTCCGACTGGCGCCAGATGTGCTCGCCAAGGTGAAGCGCATCGTGCTGATGGGCGGGGCGCTGGCGCTCGGCAACATCACCCCAGCGGCCGAGTTCAACGTGCATGTCGATCCGCACGCCGCCGCGATCGTCTTCGGCTGCGGCCGGCCAATCGTGATGTTCGGGCTCGGCGTCACCCATCAGGCGATCGCTTCGCATGAACAGGTCGCGCGCCTGCTCTCGTTCGGCAACGCGACCGGCAGGGCGGTCCATGGCATGCTGACCCGTCCGCGCCCCGGCGGGCTCGGCACCGCCGGCCATCCCATGCACGACCCCTGCGTGATCGCCTTCCTGCTCTGGCCGGAACTCTTTTCGGGTCGCGACTGTTTCGTCGAGGTCGAGACTGGCGACGGCCCCTTGCGGGGGCGCACCACCATCGACTGGAACGGCCGGCTCAAGCGGCCGGCCAATGCCCATGTCGTCGCGAGCGTCGAGGCGGACGCGCTGTTCCAGCGCCTGTTCGACCGGCTCGCGACATTGCCGTGATCGGAGGCGGAAATGGCCCATTTCGTCGAGGAGCTGCAGCTCGAGGCCGAGCGCGCGATTCTGGCGATGCAGACGGCCGCGCTCGCCGCCCGCCAGCTCCATGCCCGCGCCGAACTGATGCGCCATATGCTGACCACCGCCCGCAAGGTCGCCGGCAAGCCCAAGGCCGAGGCGGTCGAGACGGTGGTACGCGAATGGATGGACGCCTGGAATCTCGGCCGTCAGGACTGGCCGCATATCGCCCGCGAGATGGAGGCCTTCACAGCGGCCTTCCATGATTACGCCAACGAGCCCGCCGACGCGAATGACGCCGCGCTCCGCCGCGCCTGCGATGCGCTCGATGCGGTGCTGGCCCGCGAGAACACCTCGATCAGCGACCAGATGGCTTTCCGCTCGCAATGCGCCCATCGCTGGTGGGAGCTGGTCGTGCCGGTGCCCAGCGATCTGCCGGGCGCCAAGCCGCGTCCCTCGGTACCGGCGCTTGATGGACAGGCGCCGTTCTGGCAGTCCGGCTGCGCCGAATTCTGTCGCTGAGGGCCGGCCGATGCAGCCGCTCCAGCTGACGCTTCGCCCGACCGTCCTCTCAGATGCCGATTCCTGCCAAAAGCTCTCGGCCGCGGTCGGCTGGCCGCATCGGCGGGAGGACTGGGAGTTCGCGCTGTCGCTCGGCCAGGGCTTCACCTTGTCGATCGAGGATGGGGTCGTCGGCGTCGGGCTCTGGTGGGGTTTCGGCACGAGCCACGCCACGCTCGGCACCATCATCGTCGCTCCGGACCAGCAGGGACAGGGCATCGGCAAGCTGCTGATGGAGCGGCTGATCGCGGCGACGGAAGGGCGCACGCTCGGTCTCGTCGCCACGCCGCAGGGCGAGCCGCTCTATGCCCGCTACGGCTTCATCGCCATCGACGAGGTCCGCCAGCACCAGGGCGACTGGCCAGAGTTGGCCGCGCCCGTTCTCGCTGCGAACGAGGTCATGCGCCCGGCCGCCGCATCCGACCTGCCGTTGCTGGCGCAGCTCGACGGCGAGGCGACCGGGCTGCCGCGCACGGCTGTCCTCGAAGCGCTGCTGACGCGCGGCCATGTCATCCTGATCGAGCGCAATGGCACGCCGGCCGGCTTCGGCTTCCTGCGCCGGCATGGCCGCGGCTGGCTGATCGGCCCGGTCGCGGCGCTCGACGATGCCGCTGCCTGCAATCTGATCGCGGCGCTGCTCGCCGCCCGCCGCGGCGATTTCGTCCGCATCGACGTGCCGGCCCGCACCGGCCTCGGCGCCTGGCTCAGCGAGCGTGGCCTGCCGCTCGTCGCCTCCGGCGTGGTGATGGCGCGCGGCGCCGCGCCGGCCGCGCCCGGGCCTGCGCACCGCTTCGCCCTCGTCAACCAGGCGATGGGCTGACCCTATTCTCAGCGAATGGCGGGGTTGTCGAGGCGGCACTGGCGATCCGGCGCCGGCTCGCGCAAGATCGCCTCTGAAACGATTTAAGCCTACATTCGATGGGAGGAATGATGCTCGACGATCTCAAGGGGCTGCGCGCGCTGGTCACCGGCTCCAGCACCGGCATCGGTGCCGCCGTGGCCAAGGCCTACGCGGCGAACGGCATGCGCGTCGTCGTCCACTACAAGTCGAGCGAGGCCGAGGCCAACGCCGTCGCAGCCGAGATCAGGGCGGCCGGCGGCGAGGCGCATGTGTTGCAGGCCGACGTTGCCGACAGCAAGCAGGCGGTCGATCTCGTGAACAAGGCCGCCGACAAGCTCGGCGGGCTCGACGTGCTCGTCAACAATGCCGGCGCGCTGGTGAAGCGCACACCGATCGCCGAAATCGAGGACGAATTCTTCGACAGCGTCGTCGACCTCAATGTCCGCTCGGTGGTGATGGCCTCGAAGGCGGCGCTGCCCTATCTGAAGAAGTCCGGCGGCAGGGCGAGCGTGATCAATCTGAGCTCGATCGCGGCGCGCAATGGCGGCGGCCCCGGCTCCTCGCTCTATGCCAGCTCCAAGGCCTTCGTGCTCAACCTGACCCGCGGCATGGCCAAGGAGTTCGTGCCCTTCGGCATCCGCGTCAACGGCGTCTCGCCCGGCGTGATCATGACGCCGTTCCACGAGCGCTATTCGACGGCCGAGCAGATCGAGGCGATGCGCAAGACCGTGCCGATGGAGCGCGTCGGCACGCCGCAGGACAATGTCGGCGTCTTTCTCTTCCTCGCGAGCCCCGCGATGAGCGGCTACATCACCGGCCAGACCATCGAGGTGAATGGCGGCCAGTACATGGTCTGACGGGGAGTGTGGCTTCGGCGTCCTTGACGCGGCGGGCGACGCGCCAGCATGGTCTGGGCGCCGTGCCAACATCGAGTAGCTCGCGATGCCGATCCGCCGCAAAGACCAGCCGATACTGGCCGCAAGACGGATGTTGGCGGCCGTGGTCGCGACGATTCTGCTCGCCGGCTGTGCCGGCGACGTGAGAGGTGTGCTGACGCCGGTCGCTTCGACCGTGCCGGGCGCGAGCAAGGTCACCATGCTGGTCGCGACGACACGCGCGGCCGATCCCGATGCCGGCGTGCTGTTCTCCGGCGAGCGCGGCAAGCCTGCCTATGTCGAGATGACGATCTCGCTGCCGCCCGATGCTCGCCGCAAGGTCGGCGAGGTGCAGTGGCCGAGCCGGCTGCCTGGCAATCCCGAGACCGATTTCGTCACGCTCAAGGTCGACAAGCTCGACGCCAAGACCGGCCTGGCGCGCCTGCATGAGCGCGTCTCGCGGGTGCCGAAGCGCCGCGTCATGGTCTTCGTCCATGGCTTCAACAACCGCTTCGAGGACGCGGTCTACCGCTTCGCCCAGATCGTCCATGATTCCGATGCGGACGTCGTGCCGGTGCTGTTCACCTGGCCCTCGCGCGGCTCGCTCTTCGCCTATGGCTATGACCGCGAGAGCGCGACCTATTCGCGTAACGCACTCGAGAACCTGTTGCAGGCGCTGGCGCGGGACCCCGCCATCGGCGAGGTCTCGCTGCTTGCCCACTCGATGGGCAACTGGGTCGCGCTGGAGTCCTTGACCCAGATGGCGGTGCGCAATCGTGGCATTCCGCCGAAGATCGCCAACGTCATGCTCGCTTCGCCCGATGTCGATGCCGACGTCTTCCGCACCCAGATCGCGGAAATGACGGGACGACGGCCGAAATTCACCCTCTTCGTCTCGCAGGATGACCGCGCGCTCGCCGTCTCGCGCCGCGTCTGGGGAGGCAAGGATCGCCTGGGCGCCGTCGATCCTGATGTCGAGCCCTACAAGAGCGAGTTCGAGAAGGACAAGATCACTGTCCTCAACCTCACCAAGCTGCGTACCGGCGACAGCCTCAACCATGGCAAGTTCGCCGAGAGCCCGGAGGTGGTGAAGCTGATCGGCACGCGCCTCGTCGACGGCCAGCCGATCACCGATTCCCGCATCGGTCTTGGCGACCGCCTGATCGAGGTGACCGGCAGCGCCGCAGCTGCGGTCGGCACTGCCGCAGGCATCGTCGTCTCCGCCCCGATCGCGGTGATCGATCCGCAGGCCCGGCGCAATCTCGGTGACCGGGTCGAGCATCTCGGCAACAATATCCAGGACACCGGCGCCGCGGTCGGCGATACCGTGACCACGCCGTTCCAGAACTCCGGCGCGCCGCGCTGAGCGAAGCCGCCTAGCGGCTGAAGCGCACCGGCACCGAGAGCGAGACTGCGCCGCCACCGCCGACACCGGCAGGCGGAGCCGGAACCGGGCTGGCGCGGCGGATCATCGCCGCCGCCTCGGCGTCTAAGGCGGAATCCCCGGACGAGCCGACTACGCGCGAGGACAGCACATTGCCGCTGCGGTCGATCGCGAAGGCGACCTGGACCGTGCCGGGACTGGCTCCGCCCGGGAAGCGCTTGTAGCGGTTGAGATGGGCGATCAGCGAGCCGCGCCAGGATGCCGCCGAGACCGTCGGTTGGCTGGCGGTGCCCTGCGCCGCGCTGGTCGGCGCGGAGGCGCGCTGCTCGGAAGGCTTCGGGGCCACTGCTTCCTTGGCCCGCTGCTCGACCGGCTTGCGCTCGACGACCTTGGGTTTCGGCTTCGGTTTGTCCTTCTTCTCGACGATCTTTGGCTTTGGCTCGGGCTTCTTCTCCACCGGCTTCAGCTCGGGCGGGGGCGGCAGCAGCACCGCGTCGAGCTTCGGCACCTGCGGCAGCTCCGGCAGCTTGATCTCCGGCTGCTCGACCGGCGTCGGCTCGGGAATCGGCTCCGGTTCCGGGGGCGGCGTCTCCTTGACCGGCTCGGGCGGCGGAGGTTCCGGCTCGGCCCGCTGGTCCGCGACGGGCAGGTCCTCCGGCGGCGCCTCGGGCGCGACCGACAGCGCGGCGAGTTCGATCATCACGGCCGGTTCGGGAGCGCCGGCGGCGGCGTCCGTCGGACGCCAGTTCACGCCGACCCAGGCGGCACCGCCATGGGCGGCCGCGACAGCGATCGCCGCGACACCCCAGCGCAGCGCGGCTAGCCAGCGGCGATCCGGCGCCGTGGTGATCATGGCTTGCCCGCCCCTTGCGCGGCGCCCTGGCCGGTATCTTCGAGCCCGACCAGCGCGATCTTGAGATAGCCGGCCTGGCGCAGCCGGTTCATCACCTCCATCAGCTCGCGATAGGCTACGGCCCCGTCGGCGCGCAGGAAGACGCGCTGCTCGCGGTCATTGCTGGTCTGGCGGTCGAGTGTGGCCTGCAACTGCTCGCGGGGCACCGTGTCGTTGCCGAGCGCGAGCGAAAGGTCCTGCTTCACGGTCAGGAAGACCGGCTTGTCGGGCCGCGGTTGTGGCTGCGCGTTCGAGACCGGCAGGTCGACCGCGACATCGACTGTCGAGAGCGGGGCTGCGACCATGAAGATGATCAGCAGCACCAGGATCACGTCGATGAACGGCGTGACGTTGATCTCGCTGACCTCGCCGAGATCGCCGTCCTGCGACTCCTTGAGCGAAACCGCCATGGCTCACTCCGCCGGAACGCGCGGCATGGCGGCCGGCTGGGCCTGCACGGCATGCAGATTGGCGCGGACCTGATGGGCGGCCTGCCGACGCGACCGTTCGAGGTCGCGCGACAGATGGCGCAGAACCTCGCCGGAGGCGTCCGAGAGCGTGGCGCGGTAGCCCGAGATGGCGCGGGCGAAGACATTGTAGATGATAACGGCCGGGATCGCCGCGACGAGGCCGATCGCGGTCGCCAGCAGCGCCTCGGCGATGCCGGGGGCGACGACGGCGAGATTGGTCGTCTTCGACTGGCTGATGCCGATGAACGAGTTCATGATGCCCCAGACCGTGCCGAACAGGCCGACGAAAGGAGCGGTCGAGCCGATGGTGGCGAGCAGGCCGGTGCCGCGCGCCATCGAGCGACCGGCCCTGGCTTCGATCCGCGACAGGGCGATCGCGGCGCGCTCCTTGATGCCGTCCTCGCTGAGATCGTCGGAGCGCTGGCGTTCGCTCTGGGCGGCGCCGACCAGCTCTGCGACTGTGCCGCGCGCCTGGCCCTTGCGGCCGGCGATCGCGCGCGCTGCCTCATCGAGGCTGACGGCCTCTTCGAGCCGACGCACGGCCCGCTGCGCCCGCGTCTTGGCGGCGGCGAGCTCTAGCGCCTTGGCGAGCCAGACCGTCCAGGTCACCAGCGAGGCGAAGGCGAGGCCGAGCATCACCGCCTTCACCACGATGTCGGCGGCCATGAACATGCCCCAGGGGGACAGGTCGTGTGGCAGGGTCGCCTGCGCAGCGATGGGAGCGGGGGATACGGAAGGGGCGGTTGCAGGCACGGCGGCCGGCGTGGCGCCGGAAATGGTAACTGGGGCGGCTTGACCAATTGGTGCGGCGGTGGCCGAAGCGGCAGGGGCCGGCAGCCCGCCGCCATGAGCGCCGGACGGGCTCGGCTGCTGCTGTGCCGGCGCGGTCTCGGCGGGGGCGGTCTGGGCCAGGGCGACGAAGTTCGCCACGGGCGTGGCGACCATGGCTGTCGCGAGCAGAACTGTGCCGATCAAACGCTGCATCGAATTGGGTCCGTGGTCTTGCGGCGCCCCTCCTTGGCGGGAGCGCTTTCCGACCGGAACCGCGTCCATTGAAGCGGCGCCGGCCGATCGCGCGACGAGGCCAATTAAGCACATCCTTCCCGCGATCGTCACCAGCAGTTAAACCAGAGCGAATTGGTTAGCAAATACAATAGTTTGCATGCGTTCTAAAGTAATGCTTCCACTGCTCTTTGGTTCGGAACAGTTCATATATTGCGGGTGTTCCGCTCGGCCGCGCGCAGGGTCACCTCTTCGCGAGGACCGCGCCGGGATTGAGGATGCCGAGCGGGTCGAAGGCTTGCTTGACCGCTCTCATCAGCGCCAGCGCCTCCGGCTGGGCATGCAGCGTCAGCGTGCCGGTCAGGTTGCGGCCGATGCCGTGCTCGGCGGTGATGCTGCCGCCGAAATCGCGGGTGATCGCGAAGACCTGTGCATTCACGGCATGGCCGATATCCGCGAGCTGCTCCGCCGGCGTCTCCTTGGGAAGGCGCAGGACGACATGAATGTTGCCGTCGCCGACATGGCCGGCGAAGAGAGCGCGCGCGTTCGGCAAGCGCTCGGCAGCCATCGTTTCGATCGCCGCGATGAAGGCCGGGACATCGGCGACAGCAACGCTGGTGTCATGCGAGACGCTCAAGCCGGCGCGGCGATTGGCTTCCGCGACGGCGAAGCGCAGATGCCAGATCGCCCTGGCTTGCGCCTCGCTCTGCGCGATGGCGGCATCCTGCAGCAGGCCCTGCTCCAGCGCCGTCGCCAGTGTCTCGGTCAGCAACTCGCCAATGGGGCTGTTCGGATCACTGTCGCCGAGTTCGATGAAGACGTACCAGGCATGGCGTCCTTCGAGCGGCAGGATGGTTCCGGGCACGAGGTCGAGGGTGAGCCCCATCTCGCCATCGCACATCAGTTCGAAGCTGGAGATGCGCTCGCCGGCGGATTGCTTCAGCATGGAGAGCAGCTTCAGCGCAGCCGATGGGCTGTCGAGGCCGCACAGCGCCGTTGCGCTGGCACGCGGCCTTGGAAACAGCCGGAAGGTCGCGGCAGTGACGACGGCAAGCGTGCCGTCCGAGCCGATCACGAGCTCCTTCAGCGCATAGCCGGCATTGTCCTTGCGCAGCGGCTTCAGCCCATGGATCACCGCGCCGTCGGCGCGAACATATTCGAGGCCGAGCACGAGATCGCGCACCGTGCCGTAGCGGATGACATTGATGCCGCCGGCATTGGTCGCGACCACTCCGCCGATCTGGCAGGAGCCTTCGCTGCCGAGGCTGAGCGGGAAAAGCCGATCATTGGCCGCAGCGGCTTGCTGGATGTCGGCGAGGATGCAGCCGGCCTCGGCGGTCAGCGTGTCGCCCTCGATATCGATCGCTCTGATCCGGTTCAGGCGCGTCAGCGAGAGCACGACGGCATCGCCCGAGGCATCCGGCGTCGCCCCGCCCGAGAGCCCTGTATTGCCGCCTTGAGGCACGACCGGCGTGCGCGTCGCGCTCGCCCAGCGGAGGATTGCCGAGACCTCCTCGACGCTGCGCGGGCGCAGCAGTGCGAATGCCTCGCCGCGATGCTTGCCGCGCCAGTCGGTGAGATGCGGCGCCATCGCCTCAGGATCGGTGACGATCGCGGACGGATCGAGGATGGCGTGCAGGTCGTCGAGCGAGGATATGGGATTGGGCATTTCCCTCAGCCCTCATCCTGAGGAGCAGCCAAAGGCTGCGTCTCGAAGGATGCTCCAGCTGGTTCCGGCGCCTCCTGAAGCATCCTTCGAGACGCCGCTGCGCGGCTCCTCAGGATGAGGGCTTGGTTCATCAGCATCACGCTAGACCGTGCCGGCATCGACGATGAAGTTCTGGCCGGCGCACATGCGCGAGACGTCGGAGCACAGGAACAGCACCATCTGCGCGATGTCCTCCGGCAGGATCTCGCCCTTCAGCGCCTGCGCCGCCTGGTTGGCCGCGCCCTTCTCCGGCGTCCACCAATTGGTGCGCTGGCGCTCGGTCATCACCCAGCCCGGCGTGACGCAGTTGACCCTGATGCCGTCAGGCCCGAGCGCCCGCGCTAGCGAGCGGGTGAAGCCGATCACCGCCGATTTCGCCGTGGTGTAGGCGATCATGTGCGGCGAGCCCTTCATCCACGAGGTCGAGGACAGGTTGACCAGCGCCCCGCCGCCGAGGTCGCGCATGTCCGGCGCCAGCGCCTGCGCCACGAACATCATCGGCCTGAGGTTCACCGCCAGGCGGTCGTCCCAATAGGCCTCGGTCACTGCGTCGAAATCATGCCGCTCGTCATGACCGGCATTGTTGACGCCGATGGCGAAGGGGCCGTGGATGGCGCGCGCCGCAGCGATCGCCGCCTGCGTCGCCGGGACGTCGCGCAGGTCGACCTCATGGAACGAGACGACGCTGCCGGCCGCCGTTAGCTCGGCCACGAGCCGCTCGCCCCGCTCGGCATCGATGTCGAGGAAGGCGACCTTGGCGCCCTGCCGCGCCAGCGCCTCGACAATCGCGCGGCCGATGCCGTCGGCGCCGCCGGTGACGAGAGCGGCCTTGCCGGCGAGATCGGAATAGCTGGCTTCGACCCTCACCCGCCGAACTCCGCCGCCGCCAGGCCGGGCACGTCGACCGGCAAGGTGAAGAGCCCACCCGAGAACGGCGCCTCGGCCAGCACACGCGAGGGCAGGCGGATGCGGGCCGTGGTGATGAACAGCGTCTTCAGGTCCTGCCCGCCGAAGGCGAGGCTGGTCGGGCGCGGCACCGGCAGCCAGACCTCACGATCCAGCCTGCCGTCCGGGGCGTAGCGGTGCAGGCACCAGCCATCCCAGATCGCGCACCAGACGAAGCCCTCGGCATCGACCGCGAGCCCGTCCGGCCGTCCGGCGACCTCGGCGAAGACGCGGCGATCGGCGAGCGTGCCGGTTTTCGCGTCGAACGCGTAGGCATAGATGCGGCTATGGGCGGAATCGACGAAGTAGAAGCTCCGCCCGTCCGGGCTCCAGTCGAGCCCGTTGGCGACGGTGAGCCCGCTCTCCTGCCGCTGCCAGGAGAGGTCCGGCGCGATCGCGTAGAGCGAGCCCGAGGCGCGGCTGGCGTCAAGCCGCATCGTCCCGGCCCAGAGCCGGCCCTGCCGGTCGCATTTGCCGTCGTTGAAGCGGTTGTCGGGGATGTCGGCCTCGGGATCGGCGAGCGGCGTCAGCCGGCCGCTGGCGAAATCGAAGCCCTCCAGGCCCTCCTGCGTCAGCACGACGAGCCCGCCGCCGCGGCGGCCGAGCACGGCGCTGACCAGGCGCGGCAGCGTCACCTCCTCATTGTTGCCGGTCGCCGGGTCGAAGCGGTTGACCGAGGGCGCGAGGATATCGACCCAGTAGAGCCGCTGCTCCCCGGCCGACCAGTACGGCCCCTCGGCGAGATGGGCGCCCCAGGGCAGGACGCATTGCACGTCGGGATCGACCGGCCGCGCCGAGCGCGGCGCCGGGGAAATGTTCATCTGCGTCGCGCCGACATTGCCGGAGATCTGCCGGGCAGCCGCCATCAGGTCGCGGCCGGTCGTGTGCAGCCGCTCGCGCGTCAGCCGCGAGGACGGGCCGAACACACCGATCGCCGCGACCGCCCGCCCGGTATGGTCGAAGATCGGCGCCGCGACCGAGGCGACCCCGGCGACATGCTCCTCCTGCGAGACGGCATAGCCGCGCGCCCGGGTCAGCGCGAGGTCGGCGGCGAGCGCCTCCTCTTCGGTGATGGTGGTCTCGGTGAAGCGCTCGAGCTTCAGCCGGTCGACGAGGGCGCGCTGTTCATGCGGCTGGACGAAGGCGAGCAGAGCCTTGCCGCCGGCGGTGCAATGCAGTGGGGCACGCCGGCCGATCTCGATGCGGAAGCCATAGGGGCCGCCGCGGCTGCGCTGGTCGATGTAGAGCACCTCGCCATTGTCGATGGCGCAGAGCGCGGCCGTCTCGCGTGTCTCCTCGGCGAGGCGGTCGAGCGCCGGAGCGCCGGCGCCGCGCAGGTCGAAGGACTCCCAGACGCGGTGGGCGAGCTCGAACAGGCGGTGGCCGAGCCGGTAGGTGTTGTCGCTCTCCTCGTGCCGGATCAGGCGGAAGGTCAGCAGCGTGTTGAGCATGCGCGCCAGCGTGCCCTTGGGCAGGCCGGTCGCGGCCTGCAGGTCGCGGAAGCGTGGCGGCGCCGGCGCCTCGCCGATCACGTCGAGCAGGTAGAGGCCCTTGGCGAGGGCGGCTGCGCCGGTCGGGACGTCGCGCTCGTCCGGCGTCAGGACGCGCGCTTCGCCCGCGCCTGCGCCGCCTCGCCGATCATGCGCTCGAAGGTCCATTGCGGCTCAAATCCCAGTTCGGTCCGGATCCTGGCGTTCGACGTCTCGTAGAAGACGCCGGCGCCCGGCAGGTCGATGGTCTTCAACGGCAGTCGCGTCAACTGCGCCATCATCGGCAGCGCCGCGGCGAAGTCGACCGGTTCGGTCGCGCCGAGATTATAGGTGCGCCCGGCGGCGCGCTCGTCGGTGAGCGCGAGCAGGATGCCGGCGACCATGTCGCGCGTATCGGTGATATGCATGCGGAAGGGCCGGCCGGCCTCGTTGCGCGACAGCACCAAGGCCTCGCTCCCGTCGTCGATGGCCCGTAGCGCCGCGACGGCGGCGGCATTGCCGAAACCCTCCTGCTGCCGGATCTTCGGCTTTAGGAAGAAGCGCGGGCCCGAGAAGAAGCTGCCGGGGTCGAGCAGTTCGCTCGCATCCTGCGTATGCGAAAACCGCAGGATCGTCGCCGGCACGCCACTGGTCCGCTCGAAGAAGTGCACGATCTCTTCGCCCAAGAGCTTGCTCAACCCATAGGGCGAGCGCGGCTTCAGCGGGTGGTCCTCGTCGATCGGCTGATAGTCCGGCACGTTCTCCGGATAGACCTCGCCGGAGGAGGCGAAGACGAGGCGCTTCGGCTGGGCGGCAGCAGCTTCCTCCAGCAGCACGCGCGTGCCCTCGACATTGGCGGTGAACAGCCTGTCGCGGTCGGCCGGCAGCCAGGACATGAAGGCGCCGAGATGCAGGATCGCGTCAGCGCATTGCACGGCCTCCCTTGCGGCGGCGCGGTCGTCGAAGCCGCCGAGCACCTCGCGATAAGCGGGATGGTCGATCCCGCCTGCGCGCAGGTCGAAGCCGGTGACGCGGTGACCCGCGTCGAGCAGTTGCCGCGCCACGCGCGAGCCGACGCGCCCGGCGCTGCCGGTGACCAGGATCGTCTTCATCGGATCGCCTCGCCGCTGGCGGCATCGAAGACATGCAGTCGTGCCGGATCGAAGGACAGCGTCAGCGTTGCCTCGAGTGGCCGCGGCTCGGGATTGATCAGGCGCGCGATCAGCGAGGTCCGGCGCGCCTCATCCTCGCCGCCGGAATTCGCCTCGCGGCGATGCTCCTCGGGGAGGTCGACATAGACATATTGCTCGCTGCCGAGGCTCTCGATCAGCCGTGGGCTGACCGCGAAGGAGACCTGCCCGGGACCAGCGGCTATATGCTCGGGCCGCAGGCCGACGACGATCTCCTTGCCGGCGAGCGCGGCAGCGTTCGCGACAGGCAGCGTCACGTCGTGGCCGAACAGCTTTGCGGTGACACTGCCGCCTGTCGCCAGCGCCTTCGCCTTCAAAAAATTCATGCCGGGCGAACCGATGAAGCCGGCAACGAAGAGATTGGCCGGCTCGCGGAACATCACATCGGGCGAGGCGATCTGCTGGATGACGCCGTCCTTCATGATGACGATGCGGTCGGCCATCGTCATCGCCTCGGTCTGGTCGTGGGTCACGTAGATCGTGGTGACGCGCAGCCTTTTGTGCAGGGCGCTGATTTCGGCGCGGGTGTGGACGCGCAATTTGGCGTCGAGATTGGAGAGCGGCTCGTCCATCAGGAAGGCCTGCGGCTCGCGCACGATGGCGCGGCCGAGCGCGACGCGTTGGCGCTGGCCGCCGGAGAGCGCGCGCGGCCGGCGTTCGAGCAGATGGTCGATGCCGAGGATCTTCGCGGCCTCGTTGACCCGCCGGTCGATCTCGCCGGCATCGGTGCCACGCATCTTCAGGCCGAAGCCCATGTTCTTTCGCACAGTGAGATGCGGGTAGAGCGCGTAGTTCTGGAAGACCATGGCGATGTCGCGGTCGCCCGGCGCGAGGTCGGTGACATCCCGCTCGCCGATCGAGATCGTGCCCGAGGTGGCCTCCTCAAGCCCGGCGAGGATCTTCAGCATGGTCGACTTGCCGCAGCCGGAGGGGCCGACGAGGACGACGAACTCGCCATCGGCGATGTCGAGCGAGAACGCCTTGAGAACGGCGAGCCCCCCATAGGATTTGGTGACGCTGTCGATACGAATTCCAGCCATGCGGGTTCTCTTACTTCTCGGCCCCGGCCGTCAGGCCGCCGACGAGATAGCGTTCGAGGAAGAGGTAGATCGCGAGGATCGGCAGGGCGACGAGGATGGAGGCGGCGGAAATGTCGCTCCAGTTCGAGATGTACTCGCCCTTCATCGTGGTGATGCCGAGATTGGCGGTCCAGTTGTCCTGGGCGTTGGTCAGGAAGGTGCGGGCATAGGCATAGTCCGACCAGGACAGCACGAAGCCGTAGAGCGCGGTGGCCGCCAGCCCCGGCGCCGAGACCGGCAGGATCACCCGGACCATGGCGCCGAGCGGCGAGCAGCCATCGACCATCGCCGCCTGCTCGAGCTCGCGCGGGATCGTGTCGAAATAGCCCTTCAGCATCCAGGTCGTGAACGGGATGATCAGCGTGGCGTGGGCGAGGATGATCGACCACAGGCTGCCGATCAGCTCGAGATTGCGGAAGATGCCGAAGAGCGGGATCACCAGCAGCGTCGCCGGCAGCATCTTGGCGGTCAGGATGAACAGCCCGAGCGACTGGCCGCCGCGCACCCTGAAGCGCGACAGGCTGTAGCCGGCGAGCACCGAGACGACCATCGAGATCGCGACGGCCCCGGTCGCCGCCAGGGCCGAGTTGCCGAGCCAGAGCAGGATCGGCCGCTCGGCCATGATCTGCCCGAACACGCCCCAACGCGGCTCGGCTGGCCAGAAGCTCGGCGGCAATTGCCGAAGCTGGCTTGGCTCGGAGAGCGCGGTGACGACGAGCCAGTAGATCGGGAAGACCAGAATGGCGCAGGTCAAGGCGACGCCGGCATAGAGGGCAATAGTGCGCAGCGAGCGGCGTCTCATTGTTGCACCTTCATCTCGCCCGCACGGTCATCCCGGGCGGAGCAAAGCGAAGACCCGGGATCCATTCCGGAGCCTTTCCAAAAGAAGTTCAGGAATGGGTCCCGGGTCTCCCTTTGGTCGCCCGGGACGACGGCGGTAGTGAAGTGAACCATCTCCCGCCTCCTCAGATATTGTCCGGCGCGCGGGCGATCATCAGCCGGCTCGCGATCACGCAGACGATCAGGGTGATGACGCCGATGGCCGAGGCGTAGCCCATCTTGAAGAAGCCGAAGGCCTGCTCGTAGGTCATGATCGAGAGGCTCTGCGTCGCCTTCAGCGGCCCGCCGCCGGTCAGCACGTAGATGATCGAGAAGTCGCGGAAGACCCAGAGCATCACCAGCACGAGGGTGACGCCGATCACCGGCATCAGCGAGGGGATGGTGATGTAGAGGAGGCGCTGCCAAGCGCGGGCGCCGTCGACCTTGGCGGCGTTGTAGAAATCCTCCGGGATCGACTGCAGCCCGGCCAGCATCATGATCGAGACGAAGGGATAGCCCTTCCAGACCATCACCGTGCAGACCACGGCGAAGGCGGCGTCGGGCGAAGAGAACCAGTTGATCGTCTGGTCGACCAGGCCGAGCCTGATGAAGAGCCAGTTCATCAGCCCGAAGGAGGAATCGAACAGCCAGGCGAAGATCACCACCGCGATCACTTCTGGGATCGCCCAGGGCAGGGCGACGAGCAGACGCGCCAGCGCCTGGCCCTTGAAGCGGTTGTTGACCAGCAGCGCCGTGCCGAGGCCGAGCAGGAAGCAGAAGAACGAGACGATGGTGACCAGCTTGAAAGTCACCCAGCAGGCGTACCAGAACTCCTCGGAGGCGAAGAGCCGCTCGTAATTGGCGGTGGTGAAGGGCCGGCGCGGCTGGTCGAGCCGGGCGATGTTGACGTTCTGGAAGGAGAGATCGACCGAGACGAACAGAGGGTAGACGATGATCAGCGCGATCAGCAGCACCGCCGGCGCCAGCAGCAGATAGCCGAGCCAATGCCGCCGGCTCGGGCGGGCGAGATCGAGGAAGGCTGATCGGGGCATGGTCCGCTTCCAGTTTGGGCGCGCGTTCCGCGACAGATCCCCTCTCCCCTTGCGGGAGAGGGCTGGGGTGAGGGGTCGCGCGAGCTTTCCGGTTGGCGATCGCTGCGCTAGCCGGCAGACGCACCGCGACCCCTCATCCGTCTCGGCTTCGCCGAGCCACCTTCTCCCGCAAGGGGAGAAGGGAAGGCACTTACTGCTTCTGCAGTGCCTCGGCCTTGGCCTGCATGGTCGCCGCGACGACCTTCGGGTCGAGGTCCTGGATGATCATGCGCTGGGACTCTTCCATGACCATCTTGGCGAACTCGTTGAACTGCAGCTCCAGCCCCTTCGGGATGCGGTCGACCTTGGCGTCGGCGGCCGCCTTGGTCGCCTGCACCAGCAGGTCGAAATGCGGCGTGTCCTTGGCGGCGGCCGAGGTGTCGGCGCGTGGGCTGGGCGGCGGCGAGGCGCCCAGCGTCGCATAGCTCGACTGGAACTTGTCGGAGGTCGCGAGCGCGATGAAGTCCCAGACCAGCTTCTTGTTCTCCTTGGGCGCGTCGGCAGCGATGCCGAGCACGTTGGAGGAGCCGCCGACCGGCGGCTTGAACGGCACCATGCCGAGCTTGATCTGGTCCTTGGCCTTGCCCTTCTGGATGATCGGGTAGAGCCAGGGCCCGTCCATCTTCATCGCGATCTTGCCGTCGGCGAACATCTGGCGGACCTCGCCGGCCGGCAGGTCGCGTGGGGTCAGGCTGGTCTTGACGATGGTCTTCCAGCGCGACAGGCCCTCGATCATCTCGGGCGTGTTGATCGTCACCTTGCCGGCATCGTTGGTCCAGCGCCCGCCGGCATCGAGCGTGTAGTTCATCATCTCGCTCATATACTGGCCGCCGCCGCCCTTGGTCTCGTGGCCGGTGCCGAACTGGTCGGTGATGCCGTCGCCGTTGAGGTCCTTGGTCAGCTTCTGTGCTGCGGCGAGGAATTCGGCATAGGTCTTCGGGACCGAAAGACCCTCTTTCTTCAGCAGGTCTTCGTTGTAGGCGAAGATGTAGCCGAAATAGAGCATCATCGTGCAGACGGTCTGCTTGTTCCAGGTGCAGGTGTCCTGCCCGGCCCAGCCTTTGAGGTCGAATTTCGCCTCCTTGATGTAAGGATCGAGCGGCTCCAGCCAGCCATTATCGGCGAATTTCTGGAACTCGAAGGAGGCGAGGTGGACGATATCCGGCGGCTTGCCGCCGGCGAACAGCGTCGTCATCGTGTCGGCATAGGCGCCGCGCTCGACCTTGGTCCACTCGATCTTGACGCCGGGATGGGTCGCCTCGAACTCCTTGATCACCGAGCCCCACCAGTCGCCGACGCCGCGCTCGTCCTTCTGCCAGGAGACGAACTTCAGCACCTTGCCCTGCGCCCATGCGGCGCCGGGGAGAAAGCCGGCGGCGAGCGCGAGCGCAGCCGCGGAGATTGCAAGCCTTGTCCTCGTCATGGTCTCCTCCTCCCTTGGTTTTCTGTCGCTAGAGCCGCTTCAGCAGCTTGAGCGCTTCCTTCGATGGCTCGACCCCGAGGCCGGGGCCGCTCGGCAAACGGTAGAAGCCCTCGCTGCAATCCATGTCGCCCTGGAGCAGCCGCCGGTTCGGCTCGAAGATCGAATGCTGGAATTCGTGGCATTCGACCGCCGCGAGCGCCGATGACGCATGCAGGCTCGCCGCCAGGAAGAGGCCGATGCCGATCGTGGCGTGCGGAATGACCCTAAGGTGATGTGCCTGCGCATAGAGGCCGATGCGCATGAACTCGGTGACGCCCTTATGGCCCATCTCCGGCTGCACGATCGCGCAGGCGCGCCGGGCGGCGCGCGGCACGAGGTCGTAGACGGTGCGCCATTCCTCGCCGGCCGCGACCGGTGTCGAGACCTTGGACGCCACATGGGCGAGGCCGTCGAGATCCTCCGGCTTCACCGGCGCCTCGGCGAACCAGAGATCGTGCGGCTCCATCGCCCTGATCGCCGCGACGGCCTCCTCGCCGGTATGGACCCAGTGCATGTCGCAAGCGATGCGAGCTTGCGGGCCCAGCCGCTCGCGCAGCGTCCTGATCTCCGCGACATTGCCGTCATCGGCGACAGGGGCGGCGAACTTGAAGCTGTCGAAGCCCCTTGCCTGCCATTCTGCGGCGAACTCGGCTCGCTCAGCCCGCGTCGGCTTCGGCAGGCCAGAAATGTAAGCCGGCAAATGTTCATGCTTCTGCCCGCCGAGCAGCTTGACCAGAGGCAGGCCGGAGAGCTTGCCGCAGAGGTCCCAGAGGGCGATGTCGATCGCGGCGAGCGCGTCGAGATAGAATCCGCCAGTATAGCCGCGCACCCGCATCAGGTCGTAGAGATCGTCATGGATGACGCCGACGTCGCGCGGGTCGCGCCCGACGACGAAGGGGCCGAGCAAATCGTCGATGATCGCCATCGCGGCGCCCGGCGCGACGATGCCATAAGTCTCGCCCCAGCCGACCGCGCCATTGGCCGTCTCGATCCGGACGACCACGGTGCGATCGACCGTCGGATAGACCGTGCGGTTGCCCTTGCGGACGATGTAGCCGTGATCGTTGATGCGCTCGCCCTCGCGCAGCGCGCCGAGATAGGGCGTCTCGCGCGGGATGGTGATCGAGAAGACCTCGACGCGGGCGACGCGCTCGGCCATCACGCGCCTCCGCCGAGCTTGGGCTGGCGCGGCTCGGCCGTCATGAGGTCGGCGCAGGCGTCGAGCCAGGCGTCGATCTCGGCGACATCGAGCGCGTCCATCGGCGGCACCTTCGCCCGCACGACCTGATTGGTCATGACCCCGCGCCGCGTCAGCACATGCTTGGTGAAGGCCATGCGGAAATTGAACTGGATCACCAGCAGCGGCAGCGTGCGCATATAGAGATCGCGCGCGCGGGCGATGTCGCCGGCGCGATAGGCCCGGTCCATCGCGACATGGATGTCGGCGAGCTCGACCGCCGGCATCGCGCCGCAGGCACCGCGGTTGTATTCGTCGATCAGGTAGCGCGCGCCCCCGCCGCCGATCACGCCCTTCAGATGCGCCGGCTTGCCTGCGGCGATCGCCGAGATGGCGAGGCCCGACGGCAGCGTCTCCTCCTTGACATAGGTGATCGCCGGATTGTCGCGGACGATTTGCAGGATCGCCTCGGGCTTGAGGTCGGAGCCGCGCGGCGCCGGCGCGTTCTGCAGCACGATCTCGATGCCCGCCACGGCCGCGGCGATCTCGCCATAGAAGGCCGAGACTGCTTCCGTCGTCGTGCCGACGCTCTTCGGCGCCTGGATCATCACATGGCGGATGCCATTGGCGAGCGCCTCGCGGCAATGCGAGATCGCCTCGATCGCAGTCGGCGCGCTCGCGCCGGCGACGATCGGCACGCGTCCGGCGATACGATTGACCACGACCTTGAGCAGCGCTGTCCGCTCTGCTGCCGAAAGCTCGTCGACCTCGCTGGCGAAGCCCGGGAACACCAACCCGTCGACGCCGCTGGCGACAGCAAAGTCGACGATCCCCGCCATCGCGTCGGGATCGACGGCGCCAGACTCGGTGAACGGCGTCGGCAACACCGGGAGCATGCCCTGCAGCACTGCGTTCCTCCTATCGATCCATATTATGGATCATTTGTTTTCTAATATGGACCGTACTTCTCGACGCTGAGATCGTCAAGCGCGCATGAAAAAGGCCGCCGGGTTTTGCACCCGGCGGCCATCTCGATTCCGCGGCTTCCGGCTGCGGTCAGTGCTTGTGAGCTTCGGCCGGCGCGCGGGCGCCGACCGACTGCACCGAGAACTCGACCGGGACCGCTCCGGCCTTTTCGAAGGTCAGCGTGCCCTTGATCTTTTCGCCCTCCTTGAGCTGGCGCTTCAGGTCCATGAACATGATGTGGTAGCCGCCGGGCTTGAGCTCGAGCTTGGCGCCGGGCTTGAGCTCGACGCCATCCGGCAGGCCGCGCATGGTCATCACGCCGTTGTTCATCGCCATCTCGTGGATTTCGACCTTGCCGGCGATCTCGCTGCTGCCGCCGAGCAGGCGGTCGGGCGCAGCTCCGGTGTTGGTGACCGCGACATAGCCGCCGGCGACCTTGGCACCGGCCGGGGTCGCGCGCGTCCAGGGCTGCTCGATCTTGAGCGGGCCGGCCGTGTAGTCGTGGGCCGTGGCGATACCGCCGCTCAGCGCGAGGGCTGCGGCGGCGAGGGTGAGGCGAAGTTTGATCATGTCGAGGCTCCTTGCGTGATCAAAGGGAGAGGCGGGTCTTGGCGAGTTCGGCATTGCGCCGGGCGGCGTCGATCAGGGGCTTGCGCCGTGCCAGTACGTCGTTGGTGAGCTTGGCGCCGGCCCGTTCGGGCGAGCCGGCATCGAAAGGCGGCTGCGGATCATATTCCAGCACGAGCTGGATCAGGCGCGCCGTCTCCTCGTCGCGCAGCTTGGCGGCGACCGTGAGGCCGAAATCGATGCCGGCGGTAACGCCGCCGCCGGTGATGCGGTTGCGGTCGCTGACGACGCGGCTGCGCTCGACGCTCGCGCCCATCGCTGCCAGCAGGTCGCGAACATACCAGTGGCCGGTGGCGCGATAGCCCTTCAGCAGCCCGGCGGCGCCGAGCACCAGCGAACCCGTGCAGACCGCGGTGACATAGCGGGCGCGGGCGCCGCGATCGGCGAGGAAGGCGAGCGTCTCAGCATCCTCCATCAGAGCGACGCTACCCTTCAGCCCGCCCGGTATGAACAGCACGTCGAGATCGGCGGGACAGTCGGCATAGCTGGCACTCGGCGTGACCGGCAGCCCGAGATCAGTCGCGACCGGCTGCCGGTCCTTCCAGACCAGATGCAATTCCGCCCGCAGCAATGAGAACACGGTCAGCGGCCCGATCAGATCGAGCATCACCATGTCGGGATGCACCACCATCGCGATCCGGGGGACGCTCGTTCCAGCGGGCTGGGCAAGCGCGGCCTGCGGCAGTCCGGCGAGGAGCCCGGATAGTGCGCCGGCCGCCGCCAGGCCCGTCCAGTCGCGTCGTGTGATCTCGCTCGTCACGGCCTGATCTCCAGGGTCTCCTTGAGGCGGGTCATCTCGAAATCCGAGACCAGGATTTCGAGCTCGATGGTCCAGCGTCCGGCGACGGGAAGCGTCAGGTCGCTGACCAGCCAGCTGCCGTCGGCTTGCCGTGTTGCTTGCCGCTCGATCGGTTCGATGCCGACTTCCGGTCGCGACAGGGCAAGCCGCAGCTCTTTCGCCGCGAGCGGCCCGAACTCGCCGTCGAGCAGCGAGACGCTGATCGTCACGGGGCCGGTGCGGCCCGGCGTTACGTTGATATCGGCCATCGCCTTTCCGGTATGGATGTGGACGCTCGCGGGTTGCGCCGCCGCAGCCGCGAGAGCGCGTGGCGGTGACGTGAAGCGCCAAAGCGCGACGATAGCGAGGATGGCGACGACGAGCGCGATCTCGGCCGCGATGATCCGGCTCAGCTGCGAGCGGGCGCTCGCGCGTCCGGATACGACCGCTTCCGTCAGCCGGAAGCGGTTGAAGGCGCCGAGCCCGAGCAGCGCTACGACGAGTGCGAGTTTGCCGGTGAGCACGAGGCCGTATGGCGTCGTGAGAAGGGCCTGCAGGCGCTCGACCTGGATGATGGCGAGCGCAAGGCCGCTGATCAGGATGATGACCAGCAGCACGGGAATGCGGCGCGAGAAGCGTCGCAGCACCTGCGCCCCATCAGGCTGTCGCAAAGCGAAGGCAAGAGGCAAAAGCGCGCCGGCCCAGCCGGCCATGCCGACTGCATGCATGAATACGGCCGGACGGGTCAGGAATTGCGGCGCGGCGGCGCTTGCATGGCCGCTGGCGGCGAGCGCTGCGCCGACACCGAGCCAGACGAAGGTCGCGAGCAGGCGCCCCCTCCCGCCAGGTCGAAAAAGCGCAAGCAACGCCGCGAGCAAGGCGAAGGTCGCGATCAACGCGGTGCGGCCGAAACTGCTCGCGGCGGCGGCCTGCCAGGCTACAGGCTGAAGCGCCGCGGAGAGTGGTAGCGCCAGCGCGTCGAGCCCTTGCGCCGCAACGGCGATCGGCATCGACAGCAGTCCGAGTGCGAGGAAGCTTGCGATCGGCGCGCGCGCGGCAGCGGGCAAAGGGGCGACCCATGCCATGAAGGCGACGCCGCCAATGCCGAAAGCGAGGCCGAGATAGAGCCCGAGCTTGCCGAGCCAGAGCATGAAGCGGACGGCTGGGTCGGTTTGAGCCGTCAGAATCGGCGGCGCCGCACTCGGCGCACCGATCGAGAACAGCACCGAGCCCCCGACGGGATGGCCGTCCTCGGAGACAACGCGCCAACTCAGCACATGCGTGCCATTGGCGAGATCGGACGGCGCGATGATCGTGAGCGTCCGGTCGCCAAGCGTGAAACGCGTCAGCGCCCGACTTGCCCCGTCCGGACCGATCAGGCTCAGGACCAGCGGCGAGACCGGCTCGCTGAAACTCAGGCTGAACTCGGCAGGCGCGCTGGCGATGACCGCACCGTCCGCCGGAGCGGTCCTGATCAGCGCAGCATGCGCCAAGGCCTGCCCGGCCGCCGCGAGCGAGGCGAGGGCGAGGCCGAGCAGAATGAGGAAAAGGCGAAGCTGCCGGGTCATGGCGGAAAGGCGGCCGGGCTCGAGGCCAGGCCGCGCTCGCTCACTTCTTGGGGATCAGCTTCAGGCCGGGAGCCGGGAACTTGTAGTCATCCGCCGACTTGCCCGCCGCCGGGATTTCGATCCAGCGCTCGACCGCGCCGCCCTCGCATTCCTGCACCACCGGCACGTAGAGTGTCGTCTCCGGCTTGAGGTCGGTGGTCAGGTAGCCGCGGAAGACGAACTCGTCATAGTGCTCGTCGAGCAGCTTGCCGCCGCTCCAGACCACCTCCCTGACGCCCTCGGATGTGGGCGTGCCGTAGTAATCGTAGGACTTTTCGTATTTGCCCTTCACCGTTTCCAGCGTCCAGCCAGCCTTCGGCATCGGCTTGATCGCAATGACCCCTTCCGGAATCTGAACGCGGACCTTGATGGTGGCGGCGCCCTTGCAGCCATGGGGAACGCGAGCCACGGCCTTGTAGGTCGAGCCGACCGGCGCGGATTGGGTCTCAAGCGTGACATGGGCGAGGGCCGGGCCGGCGAACAGCGCGAGGCCAAGTCCGAGAAGCAGTTTCATGATGTCGTCCTTTTGTCGAAAGCCGCATCAGCGGCGGGATTAGACCGGCGGTGCCGCCGGCCTGTTCAGGGCTGTCTGTGAGCGGCCGGCGGATGCGCTCCGCCATCCATGAAGACGGTTTCGCCGAAGCCGGCGAAGGCACGCAGCCTTTCGGGTGCGACGGATTGTTCGGCCTCGGCGAGACGCGTGGCGAGGCTTGCGGCCGCGCGCGCCGGCACGCCGACATGCTTGAGGCCATCTGCCGAGCGGATGGCGTCGCCGGCGCAGAGCACGATGCGCCATCTGCCATGCTCGCGTCGCAACAAGGCGCGGCCGGCGAGTGGCCCCTGCGACCAGCCGGCGACCGCATGATCACCGGCGACCACGACCGGCTTGACCTCGAGGCGCGCATCCGGCCGGTCGAAGCTCTTCACCATCAGGGTGACGATGGCCGCCTCGTCCGGCGTCGCGGCTTTCGCCGCGAGTGAAGCGAGGCCGAGCGCCAGGAACGCGCTCAGAGCGCGGCGGGTAAGGGCGATCACCATTCCATCCTCATGCCGGCATAGAGCGCGCGCCCGGTGCCGGGGTTGAACAGGCGGGAGGTCGGCGTCGCCCGGTCGATGATGCTGGCCGAGGCGATGTAGGTCTGGTTCGAGAGATTGCGGCCCTCGACATAGGCCGAGAAGCCCTTGCCGTTCTCGTAGGCCGCCTTCAGCCCCCAGAGGAGATAGGGGTCGCTCTTCAGCGTGTTGGCGCTGTCGACGAAATAGGCCTGCGGCACCCATTCGATATTGGGGCCGAAGGAGAAGCCGCTCGGATGCTGGTAGAGCAGCTCGGCGCGGACATAGTGCGGCGGCGCGCCCGGCAGCTCGTTATTGCCGAAAGTCGCGTCGCCGTCATAGCGGAAGTCGTTGTAGGTGTAGGCGACATTGAGCCAGAGCCGGTCGGGCTTCTCGGCCTGGACGGCGATGCCCTTCCACAAGGTGGCGCCAACGGCAGCTTCGACGCCCTGGTGGATCGTGCGGTCCGCATTGGTGACGTTGCAGTTGCCGAAGGCGCTGTAGAAGCATTGCAGCTCATTGCGGATCTGGCTGCGGTAGACTGCGAAGTCCCAGGTGAAGTCCTCGCCGCGGCGCCCGCGCGTGCCGAACTCGAAGGTCGTCGCCCGCTGCGCCCTGATGTCGAAGAATCGCAGCGTCGGCAAAGCCGGGTTCATGAAGTTCGGCGCGACGCTCTCGCCGAAGCTCGGCGCCTCCTGGCTGCGCGAGACATTGGCGAAGACCTGCCAGTCCTTGTCGATCTCGTAGAGCAGGCCGGCCTTGGGGCTCCACAAGTCGAAGTCGCTGCGTCCGGGCACGTCGCCATTGGCCGAGAAGACAACCTTCTGGTCGCGGACCGCGTGCAGGTATTGCAGGCCTGTCACGATGGCGAGTTGCGGCAGCACGTAGAAGGCGTTCTCGGCATAGGCCGAGTCGTTCTGCGACTGCTGCTTGAGCGCCGAGAGCAGCCCGTTCTTCTGTCCGCCGACATTGGCGTATTGACGGGCGTCGTTCTCGCCGTTGTGGACGTTGACGCCGACGGTCAGCCGGTTGCGGAAGCCGCCGATCAAGCGGTCGTCGACGGCACGCGCGAACGCGCCGTATTCGCGATACCGGTAGTCCAGCCACTGGAAGATCGGGTGCATCAGGCGCCGGTCGATGGCGAAGACGCCGAAATCGATCACCGTGTTGTCGAGGCGGATCGTCGTCTTGTTGGCGAGGCGCACGGTATCGATATTGCGCTGCCAGTCGTCGACGAGATTGTCGCTCCAGCCGCGCTTGGGCGTGGTCAGCGCCGTCGTGCGGTCGACTTCGCCGGGGATGCGTTGCCGGACCGTGTTGGCGTTGAGATAGAATCGTGTCTCGACATCCGGCGAGAAGCGGTAGCCGATATTGCCGCTGAAGCGCGCGGCGTGTCCATCGCTGTGGTCGCGATATCCGTCCGTGCGCGAGACCGAGCCGCTCAGATAATAGTCGAACGGGCCGTTGACGCCTGCGGCGGCACCCTGCGTGCGGATTGTGCCGAAGCTGCCGGCATCGACGCGGACTTGGGCACGTGGTGCGTCATAGCCCGTCGGCATCACGAAATTGATCGCGCCGCCGAGTGCATTCGCGCCGAAGCGCAGTGCGTTGGACCCTTTGTAGACCTCGACATAGCGATAGAAGCTCGGATCGATCTCCTGGAAGTCGCCATAACCGTCGGCGGTGTTGATCGGGATCACCCCGTCCATCAGGAGTTGGGTGCTGCGCAGATGGAAATTCCGCGAGAGGCCCGAGCCGCGGATCGACAGCCTTGTGTCATCGCCCCATTTCGGCTGCGCGAAGACGCCGGGCACATAATCGACGACGTCCTTGATCGTCGCCGCCGGCGATTGCCTGAACGCCGTGTCCGGGACCACCGACACCGCGCCCGGCGTCCGCTGGATCGCCTCGCGCGCACTGTCCGTGCCGGGCACCGTCAGCGAGCCCGCTCCGCCGCGCACGTCGATCGTCGGTAGGTCTAAGGCGGTCTGCGCCTGTGCGCCGTCTTGGATCGCGGCCGAGAAAACTGCCGCGAGAAACGCTGCGGCTGATCTGCTTCTGAATTGACCCGTGGTCATGTCGTCGCCCTGCCGGGGCAGCCATAGGCGTCACTCGCGACCGCGAAATCCTGCGGCGAGGGACGAGACCTGGCGGCCCGCCATCAAAGGCTGCATCGGCCTGCAACGGCCGGCGCAGCAGCTCAGATGGCGGTCGGCGGTGCGCGCGGGTTGGCTGGGGAGCGGGCGGCAACGAAGCCGGATGGCAGGTCGAGCCGGCGCTGGAAGGCGATGAGGTCGACGGCGCGGTGCACGACCGGCAGGAAGGCAGAGGGCGCTGCCGGTGCGCCCGTACCGGAAAACGCGCAGCCGAGCATGCAGCAGCTCATCAGCTCGTGCGCGGCCGCCTCACCGTGCCCGGTCGGTCCTGCCGTCTCACCGGGCGCGCAGAGCGTCATCGCCAGCGAGCGGTCGAGGCTGAAGCTCGCCGAATTGGCGCCGGAGGTCAGGCCCGCGAAGATCGCCTGCAGCACGACGAGATAGGCCGCGGCCAGCGCGACCCAGCGTCTCATCCCTGCTCTGCGATGCCCTGCGGACAAAACCGATCCTCCTGCCGCTTCGATAGCATGGCTGCCGGCAGGGTCAATTTGCGTCAGTGTCTCAGGCGCTATGGTGCTCGCAATGACTGTGGTCGGCCAGCGCCTCGATCACGGCGCAGTCGCTGGCGGCGACCCCGCCCGAGCACACCGTCGCGATCCGGGCGAGTTCCGCCTCCAGCGAGCGCAAACGCGCGATCTTGTCGCGGACTTCGTCGAGATGCTCGGCCGCGATCGCATGCGCCTCGTCGCAGGCCATGCCGGGTGTGTCCGAAAGCCGCAGCAGGGTACGGATGCTCTCGACCGCGAAGCCGAGATCACGCGCATGCTTGATGAAGGCGAGTCGCTCGACATGGGCGCGGCCATAGCGGCGCTGGTTGCCCTCGGAGCGCTCGGGCTCCGGCAGTAGGCCGACCTGTTCGTAATAGCGGATCGTCTCGACCTTGACCCCGGTCCGTTCCGCCAGTGTCCCGATCGGTATCACGCGCTCCAAGGTTTTCGCCGGCCGCATGATTTTTCCTCTTGAAGCTGTAGTGGCTACAGGTTGTAGGTAGGTGGTCCCGCAACGCTGTCAAGCGGAGACGAGAGCATGGCCACCGCCGCCAAAACCGAAACGGAAACGCTGTCCTGGAAGGTCGGCGGCATGGATTGCGCCAGCTGCGCGGCGAAGATTCGCGGCGCGGTCGAACGGCTGCCCGGCGTCTCCGAGGTCCGTCTTTCGGTGATGTCGGAGACGTTGACGCTCGCCCTCGACGAGAGCCGAACCCGGCGCGACGCCATCGAGAAGCGGGTCGCCAGCCTCGGCTATACGGCGGCGGCGGTTGCCGCGAAGCGGGCGTCTGAGCCAGAGGCCGCTTCGAGCTGCGGCTGTACCCACGATCACGGGCCGGCGGACAAGGCGCCTGACCATGCGCGCGATCACGAGCATGACCATTCGGCCTGTGGGGGACATGGGCACGACCATGCTCATGACCACGGCCACGACCATACCCACGGCAAGGCGAGCAAAGCCGCCGACCGCGGCCACGGTCTGCCCGGCCATGTTCATGAGCCGACGCCGGACGGCGTCTCCTGGTACCAGACCGGCAAGGGCCGGCTCGTCCTCCTGACCGGGGCGCTGCTCGGCGGCGCTTGGCTCGCCAAGTTCACGGTCTCCGAGACGGCCGCCTACTGGGCCCTCGTCGTCGCCTGCGTGATCGGCGTCGTGCCGGTGGCGCGGCGCGCCTTCGCCGCGGCCAGGGTCGGCCAGCCCTTCACCATCGAGATGTTGATGACGATCGCCGCGACCGGCGCGCTCGTCATCGGCGCGGCCGAGGAGGCGGCGCTGGTCGTCTTCCTCTTCGCTGTCGGCGAGGTGCTGGAGGGCGTCGCGGCGGACCGTGCCCGCGCCTCGATCCGGGCGCTCGGCGATCTCGTGCCCAAGACGGCCATCGTCGAGGAGTACGGCGAGACCCGGCAGGTCGATGCTGCCGCGCTGAAAGTCGGCCAGATCGTGCTGGTCCGTCCGGGCGATCGCATTCCGGCCGACGGCGCGATCAGCGACGGTATCTCCGGCATCGACGAGAGCCCGGTCACCGGTGAATCCGTGCCCAAGACCAAGGGCGTCGGCGAACAGGTCTATGCCGGCTCGGTCAATCGCGAGGCGGCGTTGCGCGTGCGCGTCGAGAAGGCGGCGCAGGACAACACGATCGCCCGCATCATCCGCCTGGTCGAGGAAGCCCAGGAGGCGCGTGCGCCAACCGAGCGCTTCATCGACCGTTTCTCGCGCATCTACATGCCGGCGATCGTCGGCTTCGCCATCCTGGTCGCGCTGGTGCCGCCGCTGGCGTTCGGTGGCGAGTGGTCGGTCTGGATCTACCGGGCACTGGCGCTGCTGCTGATCGGCTGCCCCTGCGCGCTGGTCATCTCAGTGCCGGCCTCGATCGCGGCGGCGCTCTCCACCGGCGCGCGCCAGGGCCTGCTGCTCAAGGGTGGCGTCGTCATCGAGGCTGCGGCGCGCACCGGCGTCGTCGCCTTCGACAAGACGGGAACGCTGACCGCGGGCGAGCCGCGCGTCACCGAAATCGTTGCGCTCGGCCATGACGAGCGCAAGGTCGTCGCGCTCGCGGCTGCCGTCGAGACCGGCTCCAGTCATCCGCTGGCGCTCGCCATCCTCGCTCGCGCCAAGGCGGACGGCGTTCCGGTGCGGCCTGCTGCCAATGCCGCAGCGCTTGCCGGCAAGGGCGTCACCGGCGAGCTCGATGGCGTCGCCATCTTCGTCGGTGCGCCGCGCCACGCCAAGGAGCGCGCCAGCTTCGACGCGAATGCACTGGAAGCGGTCGAGCGGCTGGAAACCGCCGGCAAGACGGTTGCCGCCGTCATCGCCGATGGCGCGCTCGCTGGCTTGATCGCCCTGCGCGACGAGCCGCGCGAGGACGCCGCCGCCGCCATCGCCGAGCTCAAGGCGCTCGGCATCCGCTCGGTGATGCTGACCGGCGACAATGCCCGCACCGGCGCCGCCATCGCCGGCTCGCTCGGCCTGGAGCACAAGGCCGAACTGATGCCGGACGACAAGGTCGCCGCCATCAAGGAACTCGCGCGCGAGGCGCCGGTGATGATGGTCGGCGATGGCATCAACGACGCCCCGGCGCTGGCCGCCGCCAATATCGGCGTCGCGATGGGCTCAGGCACCGATGTTGCGCTCGAGACTGCCGATGGCGCGGTGCTGAAGAGCCGGGTGCGCGACATAGTCGCGATGATCCGGCTGGCCAGGGCGACAATGGGCAATATCCGCGCGAACATCGTGATCGCGCTCGGCCTGAAGGCGGTGTTCCTGGTCACCAGCGTGCTCGGCTATACCGGGCTCTGGGTCGCGATCCTCGCCGATACCGGCGCGACCGTGCTGGTGACGGCGAACGCGCTGCGCCTGCTGCGCTTCAACGCCGGCAAGGCCGGTTGAGGAGCGCCGCATGTCCGGCATGGAGAGAACGCTCTTACACCTCGTGGCGGCAGGAGAAGCCGCATGAGCTGGTCGCGCAGGCTTGCCTCGGCAACAGCGGTTGCACTCGCCGCCTTCGGGCTCGATCAGGCCAGCAAATGGCTGATGCTGGAGATCGTGCTCAATCCGCCCGAGCCGATCGCGCTCACACCCTTCCTCAATCTGCGCCTCGGCTTCAACACCGGCGTCAGCTTCGGCCTGTTCCGCGATGCGCTCGAAGCCTGGCCGGGCCTGCTCGGGCTGTTCAAGTTCGCGGCCGGCTTCGGTCTTCTGGCCTGGGCGGCGTTCGCGGGGCACCGGCTCGAACGCGTCGGCCTTTCGCTGATGGCAGGCGGAGCCTTCGGCAATGCGCTCGACCGCTGGCGCCAGGGCGCGGTCACCGATTTCCTCGATTTGCATTGGGTCGACTGGCACTGGCCGACCTTCAACGGCGCCGACATCGCACTGAGCTTCGGCGTAGCACTGGTGCTGCTGGCCGCGCTGCCGGTGAAGAACCGGGCGCCGGACCGGGCCAACGCGTGAACGGAGCATCCTGATGGGCGCGGGACATTCGCATGGCGGCAGCGCCGGCACGGCGGCGGGGCGGCACAAGTCGCGGCTCGCCATGGCCTTCGGCCTGACCTTTACCTTTATGCTCGCCGAGGTGATCGGCGGCCTGTGGACCGGCAGCCTCGCGCTGCTGGCCGATGCGGCGCATATGCTGACCGATGCCGGCGGACTTGCTTTGGCGCTGATCGCGATCCGCTTCGCCGAGAGGCCGGCGACGCCGCAGCGGACCTTCGGTTATGTCCGCATGGAGATCCTGTCGGCGCTGGCCAACGCCGTCGTGCTGCTGCTGCTGACGATCTACATCCTCTACGAGGCCTATCAGCGCTTCCTCGATCCGCCGCCGCTCCTCGGTGGCCCGATGCTCGCGGTCGCGGTCGTCGGGCTGATCGTCAACCTGATCAGCATGAAGCTGCTCGCCGGCGGCTCCTCCGAGAGCCTCAACGTCAAGGGCGCCTATTTCGAGGTGCTGAGCGACATGCTCGGCTCGCTCGGCGTCATCATCGCCGCGGTGATCGTGATGACGACCGGCTGGACGCTGGCCGATCCGATCGTCGGCGCCGGCATCGGCCTGTTCATCGTGCCGCGGACCTGGATCCTGCTGAAGCAGGCCGTCCATATCCTGATGGAGGGCACGCCGCCGAAGGTCGACATCGCACGCCTGGAGAAGTCCCTGCTGGCCTTGCCCGGCGTCACCGCCGTCCACGACCTGCATGTCTGGACGCTGACCTCGGGCCTCGATGCGATGAGCGCGCATATCGTCGTCGCGGACATGGCGCAGGGGCGTGAGACGCTCGTTCAGGCCAGCCGGCTCCTCGCCGAGGAGTTCGGCCTGAAGCACACCACCATCCAGATCGAGGACGAGGCGATCCGCCGGACCGATGGTCACGAGCAGCGCCTCTGAGCCACCGCAATTCCGACACAGGCACAGCTGAAAGCCCAGCCATGGAATCGTTCATCGCCGCCTTGGTCTCGCTCCTGATCCTCGATCCGATCCAGGGCGCCATCACCAGCCAGCTCTCCGCGCTCGGCATTCCCCGCGACAGCGCCGAGAAGGTCGCGACCTGCGCCCGCGCTGCGGCGCCGACGATCGTGACCCGCGTCGGCGAGAACCCGGGCTGGGCCGTCGTCCAGGTCGTCCGCTTCTGGACGGGGGCGGCGAGCCCGGATGTCGTGCTGGTCGAGCTCGCGCCGCAATGCGCCGGCGCGGTCGAGACGGCCAAGCGCGCCATCGGCCGCTCGGCCTGACGCCTCAAGGTTTCGGCCGCCCGGCTCCGCCGGCACCGTTCACGAAAACGTCAACTGAACCTCGACCAACCCGAGGGTGCAGGGTCGCGCGGGTTCAAGCCCGTTCACGAGTCGTTAGCGCCAGACGCCGATAACTTTAGCCATGTCCGATCGCTCACTCTTCCAGCGCTTCCGGCGCTTCGCGCTGCTCGGTGTCGCCGCTGTCGCGCTCTCGTCCTGCGTCGGGATGGAGGGCGACGGCCGTGGCAACCAGCCCTTGCCGGCCGCGCTCGTCTCGCAGATGTCGAGCAAGGGCATGAGCCAGGCCGACCCGATCGTCGTGCGTCTCTACAAGAAGGAGAGCGAGCTCGAGGTCTGGAAGCGCGACCGCTCCGGCCAATACGCCCTGCTCAAGACCTATCCGATGTGCCGTTGGTCCGGCCAGCTCGGTCCCAAGAAGCGCGAGGGCGACCGGCAGGCGCCGGAGGGCTTCTATACGGTGACGCCGGAGCTGATGAATCCGAAGTCGCAGTTCTATCTGTCGTTCAATCTCGGCTACCCCAACCCGCTCGAACAGGCACAGGGCTATACCGGCTCGGCCCTGATGGTGCACGGCGCCTGCACCTCGGCTGGCTGCTATGCCATGACCGATGACGGCGTCACCGAGATCTACGGCCTCGCGCGTGAGGCCTTTGCCGGCGGCCAGCGCAGCTTCCAGGTCCAGGCCTTCCCGTTCCGGATGACGCCGGAGAACATGGCGCGCCATCGCAGCAATCCGAACATCGCCTTCTGGCGCAATCTCAAGGAAGGCTCGGACCATTTCGAGGCGACCCGTCAGCCGCCGAAGCTGGCGACCTGCGGCGGCCGCTACGTCTTCAATCCGGCAGGCGATGCCTCGGCTTTCGTGCCGGGCGCGCCGTGCCCGGCCTACCAGACCGATGCTGAAGTTGCGCCGCTGGTCGCAGCCCGTAGCGAGCGCGATCAGGCCCGCATCGCCGAGCTCTCCGGCAACCTGCCGGCGATGAGCTATGCGCTGATGGATGGCGGCATGCACCAGAGCTTCCGCAAGCTGCTGCGCAATATCGGGCCGGAGCGTATGCAGAGCATGGTCGCCGGCAAGGTCGAGATCAGCCAGCCGCAGGCGGCGCTCGCCGATCCCTATGGCGCCGGTGGCGACGATGAGCCGCAGCAGGCATCGGCGACCGGGTCGATCTTGTCGCGTTGACGCGGGCGCAGCCGGCGGCCAGACACAGCGCCATGCCGATCCTCAAGATCATCCGGTACGGCGCCTGGGGCGCCGTCGTCCTCGTGGCCTTCGCCGCCGCCGCGATCACGCTCGGCTGGTGGCGCGTCGATGGACCCGGCCGGCCGGGTTCCAGCACAGCCGTATCGACCCCGCTCGCCGATGTCGGCGGCCCCTTCACCTCGACCGACCATACCGGCCGCAAGGTTTCGCAGGCCGACTATCTCGGCAAGCCGACGCTGGTCTTCTTCGGCTTCACCCATTGTCCCGAGGTCTGCCCGACGACGCTGTTCGAGCTCACGACCTTGCTCGGCAAGCTTGGCCCCGAGGCCGACAAGCTCAACGTACTCTTTGTCAGCGTCGATCCCGAGCGCGATACGCCGGCGCAGCTTTCGCTCTACCTGCAGTCCTTCGATCCGCGCATCGTCGGGCTCTCCGGCACGCAGGCCGAGCTCGATGCGGCACTGAAGGCCTACAAGGCCTATGCCAAGCGCATTCCGACGCAGGATGGCTACACCATGGACCACACCGCCTCGGTCTATCTGATGGACGCGGAAGGCCGCTTCCGCAGCCTGATCGACTATCACGAGGAACAAGAGTCGGCGCTCGCCAAGGTCAAGCTGCTGCTGAAGCGCTGAGTACCCGTCTTTCCGGGCTCAGGCTTATCGGCCTGCCCCGGAAAGACGATCGGTTCCCCGCTGAAATCCTCAGCGCCGATTCAGCAGGATCATCTTCTCCTGCGTCATGTCGCGCATGGTGTAGGGGATGCCGCCGGTGCCGTAGCCGGATTCCTTGCGCCCGGCGAAGGGCATCCAGTCGGTACGGAAGGCGGTCGGGTCGTTGACCATCACGGCGGAAGCGTCGAGCCGCTCGGCGACATGCAGGGCGACATCGATGTCTTGGGCAAAAACGCTGCCCTGGAAGGCGACGTTGAGCGAATTGGCCTGGGCGATGGCGTCGTCGAGCTTGCTGTAGCGGTAGACGCAGACCAGCGGGCCGAAGACCTCGAGCTGCGAGACCTTGGCCTCGACGGCGGGATCCAGCAGCACGGCCGGCTCCAGCGTCGTCTCCGAGAGCCGCTTGCCGCCAAGCGCGAGCTTGGCTCCGCCCTTCACGGCTTCGTCGATCCAGCTCGCTACCCTATCCGCTTCCTTGGGCAGGATCAGCGGCCCGACCTCGCTTTCCTTCAGCACGGGATCGCCGGTGCGCAATTTGGCGACGCGCGCCACCAATCGCTCTGTGAACGTGTCGGCGATCTCCTCATGCACGAAGATGCGCTGCGTCGAGACGCAGACCTGGCCGGCATGGTAGTAGCCGCCCTTGACCAGCGGCTCGATGATCCTGTCGAGATCGGCGCTGCGGTCGACGATCGCCGGCGCTGCCCCGCCATGCTCCAGCGCCGAGCGCGCGCCATGCGCCAGCTTGGAATGCAGGTACCAGCCGACCTTTGCCGAGCCGATGAAGCTGAGGAAGGCGATGCGCCTGTCGGTCACGAGCTTTTCGGCGAGCTCGTTGGTCTCCGGCAGAAAGGTCTGGCACCAGGCCTCGGGGAGGCCGGCCTCGTGCACGAGCGCGACGAAGTCGCGGCAGCACAAGGGCGTCGTGCTCGCCGGCTTGATGATCACCGGACAGCCGACCGCGATCGCCGGCGCGACCTGGTGGACGATCAGGTTGAGCGGATGGTTGAAGGCCGAGATCGCCGCGACGATGCCGATCGGCTCCTTGGTGGTGAAGGCCCAGCGGTTCACGGCCGCCGGCGTCAGCCCCATCGGGATCTCGCGTCCGCCGAAGTTCCGGAGCTCGTCGGCGGCGTTGTGGACGCCGTCGATGGCGCGCGTCGTCTCGATGATCGCATCGGTCAGGGGCTTGCCGCCTTCGCGCGCGATCTGGCGGGCGAAATGATCGCGCTTGGCGGCCAGCAATTCGGCGAGCTTGCGCAGGATCGCGATCCGCTCGTGGGCTTTGAGCCAGTGCTCGCGATCGCGGAAGACCTTCTCGGCCGCCTGCAGCTTGGCTTCGAGCGCCGCGGCATCGTCGGTGGCGATCTCCTCGATCGGCGCGCGATCATAGGCCTGGACCACTGTCAGCATGGGACTATCCTTATCGCTGGAACAACAGCCCTCATCCTGAGGAGCCGCGTAGCGGCGTCTCGAAGGATGGTTCCAGTGATCTCTGGAGCATCCGTCGCGACGCGATTTCTCCGAAATGGCTCCTCAGGATGAGGGCCTTGGGAGTCGAAGGCTGGCTCCGTCTCAAGCCAGCTCGATATCCGGCGTCTTGTTGCGCAGCTCCTCGACCAGCACGCGGGTGTTCTCGGAATAGTCGATCGGCACCTCGACGAGATGGACGCCGCCGCCCTTGAAGGCCGCCTCCAGCGTCGGCACCAGCTCGGCCGCCGAGCCGACGCGCGAGCCCTTGGCGCCATAGGCCTTGGCATAGGCGACGAAGTCGGGATTGCCGAAGCTCATGCCGTAATCCTGGAAGCCGTCGACGGCCTGCTTCCAGCGGATCATGCCATAGGCGCTGTCGTTGAGGACGACCACGACGAGGTTGAGGCCTAGGCGGACGGCGGTCTCCATCTCCTGGCTGTTCATCATGAAGCCGCCATCGCCGCAGACCGCCATCACCCGCCGCTTGGGATGCAGCATCGCCGCCATCATCGCCGAGGGCAGGCCGGCGCCCATCGTCGCCAGCGCGTTGTCGAGCAGCAGCGTGTTGGCGACATGGGTGCGGTAGTTCCGCGCGAACCAGATCTTGTACATGCCGTTGTCGAGGCAGACCATGCCATCCTCCGGCATCACCGCGCGGATGTCATGGACGATGCGCTGCGGCGTGATCGGGAAACGGTCCTCTTCGGAGCGGTCGTTCAGATGCGCCAGGATCTTCTGGCGCAGCTCCAGCATGACCGGATCGGCTTCCAGCCGGCCACCGAGCCGCTCCGCCAGCGCCGCGACGGTCGCGCCGATGTCGCCGATCACCTCGGCGTCGGGATGATAGACCTGCTCGACCGTCGCAGACTGGTAGCCGACATGGATCACCTTCGGCCCGCCGGCGCTCTTCATCAGGAAGGGCGGCTTCTCGACGGTGTCATGGCCGATCGCGATGATCAGGTCGGCCCGCTCGACCGCCTGGTGGACATAGTCGCCCTCGGACAGGGCGGCCGTGCCGAGATAGAGGTTCGAGCCGCCGGTGACGGCGCCCTTGCCCATCTGGGTGTTGAAGAAGGGCAGCTTCACCCGCCGCACGAAATCGGAGAGCGGCTCGACCAGCCGTGGCCGGTTGCCGGCGGCGCCGATCATCACCAGCGGCCGCTTGGCGGCGAGGATCATCTCGGCGGCGCGGGCGATCGCCCTGGGATCAGCCACCGGATGTTCAAGCGGATGCACCGGGATCAGCGGCACGTCGGCGACTTCCTCGCCGGCGATGTCCTCGGGCAATTCGAGATGCACCGGGCCAGGCCGTTCCTCCATTGCGACGCGGAAGGCGTCGCGCACCACCGCCGGGATGCTGGCGCCGCTGACGATCTGCCGGGTCATCTTGGTCAGCGGCTTCATCGAGGCGACGACGTCGACGATCTGGAAGCGCGCCTGCTTGGCGCTCATGATCGCCTTCTGGCCGGTGATCAGGATCATCGGCATGGCGCCGAGATGGGCATAGGCCGCCCCGGTCGAGAAATTGAGCGCGCCCGGCCCGAGTGTGGCGATACAGACGCCGGGGCGTCCCGTCAGCCGGCCATGCGTCGCCGCCATGAAGGCGGCCGCCTGCTCGTGCCGGGTCAGGACGAGCTCGATCTTCGAGGTCCGAAGCGACTCGACGACGTCGAGGTTCTCTTCGCCGGGAACACCGAAGATGCGATCGACGCCCTCGTTCTCGAGAGCGGCCACCAGGAGATCGGAACCCTTAGTCATCGTCTTCGCCTATCCGGACCGCTGCGATACCAGGAAAGGTAGGCTTCCTGAGCGCGAAGGGAAAGCCGGCGCAGGGCAGGGTTGCAAGAGCAGGATGCGAAAAAGTGGGAACCGGTTTTTCGCGATAATCCTGCTCTGACTTTTTGACGAGAGACGGATTCAGATCTCAGTTGGAATGGTCTTGCGATACCAACTGAGATCATCCGGCTCTAGCGCGGCAGGGAGGTTCCGATGCCGGCGGCGCGCGCCTTCTTCAGGACGAGATGCGCGAGCGCGAGGTCGGCCAGCGCAAAGCCGCGGAAGCAGAACAGCGAGCGCTTCGTCCCCGCATCGGCAAGCGGCGTCTGCGAGAGCGCGGCGAGGTCATGGCCGAAGCGGACGCTCGTCACCGGCTGCCCCTCGACATCATAGGGAGCCTGTGACTGCGCGAGGCTGTCGGTGACCAGATGGTCGAAGGCGGGCAGGGCCTCTGGCAGCCAGCTGCGGCCGGTATCGACGGCGGCGGCAAAGGCGGCGGGCTTCATCCGGCTGGCATCGAGGAAGGGACGCAGGCCCGGCGCTGCCGGCACCATGGAGATGACGAGGTCGGCTCGGGCGAGGAGCGCATCGGCATCGTCGACGATCTCGCTGGCGAGGCCCCGCGCCGCGGCGGCCTCAGCCAGGCGCTCGGCCGAATTGCGGCTGCGGCTCAACATCAGCGCATGGGTGAGGCCGGGATGGAGGTCATGAAAGGCGGCAAGATGAGCATGGGCCTGTAGGCCGCAGCCGACGAAGCCGATCATACGGGCTTCGGGCGGTGCGAGCAGCGAGGCGGCTGCGGCCGACATCGCGGCGGTCCGGATCAGCGTGATCTCGTCGCCATCGAGGATCGCGAGCGGAGCGCCCGTGGCATAGTCGCTGACGCAGATCAGCGCGCTCACGCTCGGCACGGTGCTGCCCGCCAGCGACGGTGCGGAAGCGACCCATTTCACCGTGGCGATCGCCTGCGCCTCCGAAGCGGCCGTCATCGCCTGGAAGGCATGGCCGGGCCCGAGCGCGAGCGCGCTCTTCGGCAGGCTGCGGTTCCGTCCGGCGGCATGATCGCGGAAGGCGCGCAGCACGGCCTCGCGCGCTTCGCGCGGAGATACGGCGCAGGCGCGCACATCCTTGTGCGAGAGATAGAGGAGGGACTTGCTCATCGTTCGGACCGCTCCATGACGGACAGACAAATGGGCCGGCACGCCCCTCTTGATTGGGTATGAGCATAGGAGGCGCGGGGAGCAAGGCTGGGCAGCCGAGCGGGCTGGAGCGCTCCTGCGCGGAATAGCAGGACCGATGCTGCGATTGGGCCGAGGAAAGGGGCGGTTTGGCAGGTCCCATTTGCCGGATAAAGTCTAAGTCATTGAAAACACGTAAATTTCCAATCGAAATCCACTTTT
>PNLY01000035.1 GCA_013823325.1 Methylobacterium sp. | reverse complement strand
ACGCCGATATAGTTCTTCACCGAATGACCCATCGCATTCATGGTGTGGTGCGACTTGTGGCAATGGATCGCCCAGTCGCCGGGCTCGTCGGCGACGAAGTCGAAGGCGCGCATCTGGCCGACGGCACAGTCGATCGAGACCTCGTCCCAGGCCGCCGCCGGATCGACCCAGCCGCCATCCGTGCACGAGACCTTGAACTCGTAACCGTGCATGTGGATCGGGTGATTGGTCATGGTCAGGTTGCCGAAGCGGATCCGGACCTTGTCGTTCTTAGCCACGACGAGCGGGTCGATGCCCGGGAACACACGGCTGTTCCAGCACCACATATTGAACTCGGTCATTTCGGCGACGCGCGGCACATAGGAGCCGGGCTCGATGTCGAAGGCGTTGAGCAGGAAGACGAAGTCGCGTTCGACGCGGCGGAAGGCCGGGTCCCTGGGATGCACGACGAAGAAGCCCATCATGCCCATCGCCATCTGGACCATCTCGTCCGAATGCGGGTGGTACATGTAGGTGCCCGAGCGCCTGAGCTGGAACTCGTAGACGAAGGTTTTGCCAGATGGGATGTGCGGCTGGTTCAAGCCGCCGACGCCATCCATGCCGTTGGGCAGGCGCTGGCCGTGCCAGTGGATCGTGGTGCTTTCCGGCAGCTTGTTGGTGACGAAGATGCGGACCTTGTCGCCCTCGACCGCCTCGATGGTCGGGCCCGGCGACTGACCGTTATAGCCCCAGAGATAGCCCTTCATGCCCGGCGCGAGCTCGCGCACCACCGGCTCGGCGACGAGATGGAACTCCTTCCAGTCGCCGTTCATCCGCCAGGGCAAGGTCCAGCCGTTGAGCGTCGCGACCGGCTGGTAGTCGGGGCCGGTGGTCGGCACCAACGGCGCCTGCGTCGTTGCTTCCGCCATGGTCGGAGCCTCAGGCACAGCGGCGAAGGCCGTACGTCCGGACACGGCGCCGGCCGCGGCGACGACGAGGCCGGAGGTGCCGATGAAGCCTCTGCGCGATAGCGTGGTCATGGTCTTGCTCCTTCCGCCCGCTCAGTGTCCGCCGCCAGCGGCATCGCCGCCGCCCGCCACGGCTACGGTGGCCGAGCCGCCGCCCCCGCTGCCGCCACCGATCAGCGCATGCTTGAAGTCGGTATGAGCGAGCCAGAAATCGCGACGGGCATTGATCGCCGCGACGTTGGAGAGGATGCGACTACGCGCATCGGTGATGAGATCGGTGACGTCGTTCAGCATGCCGCTGTATTGCAGCAGCGATTGCTCCTGGATGATCTTGCGCAGCGGCAGGACATTGTTCTGGTATTGCCGGGCGATGTCGTAGTTGGCGCGGTAGGCGGTATAGGCCTCACGCGCCTCCGAACGGGCATTGACCGCCTTCTCCGCCAGCCTGTTGGCGGCCTGCATGTAGGTCTGCTCGGCGAGGGCGACCTTCGACTGGCCGAAATCGTAGATCGGGATGTCGATCTCCAGCTCCAGCGTCCCGCTGCGGCTGGATTCGCGCTCGACATGGCCGTCCGGGCCGATGCTGCGGCTGCGGTCATAGGTGCGCCGCCCGAGCAGATCGATATCGTCCACGAAGCGGGTGGCATTGGCGAGCCCGAGCGACTTCGCCAGCGTGTCGAGCTCGGCGCGCGCGATCTGGATGTCGACGCGCTTGCGCAGGGCCTCGGCCTCGATCGCCTTGACCGATTGCAATCGCGGCAGCGGCGGCAAGGTGCCGGGCAGCTTGAACTTGAGCTCGTCGCCCCAGAGCCCGAGCTGGCGGATGAGCCGCTCGCGCTCCTGGCGCTGCTGCTGGCGCGCCTGGGCGAGCTGCACGGTCAATTCGGCCTCGAAGGCGAATTCGCGCGCCTGGTCGATCTTGTTGACGCCGCCGGACTCGCCGAGCCGCTTGAACAGCTCGGAGGCCGCATCGGCTGAAGCCTTGGCCTCCTGATAAAAGCCGACCTGCGCATTGGCGGCAACGGCCCGGTAGTATTGGCGGCGGGCATCGGCGGCAAGCCGCAACACCGCCTCGACCGCGCGCAATTGCGCCGTCTTGAAGCGGTCGCCGGCGATCTCGGCCCTGGCCGGCAAGGTGATCAGCGCCAGCAGGCTGCCGACGATCTGGCGCTCGATCTCGACCTCGAAGCGGCCGGACAATTTGGAGATGCCGAAGCGCGGATTGGGCGGCAGGCTGGCGGCGACCATCTGCGCCTCGGCGATGCCGAGTTCGTTGAAGACGGCCTGGAGACCGCGATTGCTGAGCAGCGCGACCTGGACGGCGCTGTCCGCGGTCAGCGGCTTGCGCAGCAATTGGTCGACCCGCGCCTTGGCGGTCAACGCAACCGTGTCGTCGCCGATCTTGACGACCTCCTTGCCGATCTCGGCATAGGCCGCGGCCTGGATCGGCGCCATCCCCCCATCAGGCGAGAAGCCGGCGCAGCCGCCGAGCAGCGCCGCCGTCCCGGCGAGCAGGCTCCAGCGCAGCAGGCGGCGGGCATTTGGCTTGGTCGGAGCGAGCAAGGCAGGCCTTGCGAGCGATAGGGGCGAGGCGGCGGGTTGGACCGGCAGCGTCATGACTTAGGCCCGACCTGGCGGTTGAGCTCGCGCCAATCCTTCGGCTCGGTCGGGCGGAAGCTGGCGGCGCCGGCCGTCACGCTGCGATAGGCGACGGCGGGAACGCGGGCGTTCGGATCGGCCGGCCGCGCCAGATGGTCTGGGATCGTGGTGGCGCAGGCGCCGAGCGCCAGAGCGACCGCCATCAGCAACGGCACCTTCACCAAATTCACGATTCGGCATCCCCTGTTGCGATGCGGCAGGGGTAGCAGCGGCCTTTCGCGGGCGTCCGTTACAAATTGTTTCAAAGCGGCGCGGGCGGTCGGCCCGCGGGCGCGCTATTGTGCCGGCGATCAGAGGACAGGAGCCCGCTGCGCGGGAAGACGGACATTCCGACCGAAACACAGGCAGAGATGGTTCCCTTCGCGACGACCGCCGATGACCACGGCCATATTCTGGTGGTCGACGACGATCCGCAGATCAGGCTGCTCGTCGCGCGCTTCCTGCAGCGGCACGGTTATCAGGTCACCGGCGCGCCGGATGGGCGTGCGATGCTGGAGGCGCTGGCGCACAGCGCCATCGACCTGATCGTGCTCGACCTGATGCTGCCCGGGCGTTCCGGCGTCGAGCTCTGCCGCGAGGTGCGTGCGGCCTCGCAGATACCGATCGTGATGCTGACGGCGCGGACGGAAGAAAGTGACCGCATCACCGGCCTTGAGGGTGGGGCGGACGACTACGTCACCAAGCCGTTCAGCCCGCGCGAACTGCTGGCGCGGGTTCGGGCGCTGCTGCGCCGGGTCAGGGCAGGGCAGGGCGCGGCCGCTGCCCCAACCGGCGCGATCGTGAGCTTCGACGGCTGGCGCATGGATCTGCGGCGGCGCGAACTGCAATCGCCGTCGGGGACGCTGATCGACCTCTCGACCGGCGAGTTCGACCTGCTTGTCGCCTTCGTCGAGCACGCCAACCGGGTCCTGTCGCGCGAGGCGTTGATGCAGTTCGCCAAGGCGCGGATGAGCGACGATCCCTTCGACCGCACCATCGACGTCCAGATCAGCCGCCTGCGCCGCAAGCTCGAGGCCGATGCGCGCGGCGGCCAATTGATCAAGACGGTTCGCGGCGCCGGCTACCTGTTCGCCTCGCAGGTCGATCATCAGCAGGGACAGTCCGCTTGACGAACCTTGCCAAGCGGCTCTGGCCCGATACCGTCGCCAGCCGCGCCATCCTGATCCTGGTCGCGGCTCTGCTCGCCTTCCATCTGCTCGGCTACTGGGCCTATCGCGTCGGCGTCGAGAACCTGGCCACGGCGGGGCAGGATCGCGGCCTCGCCGAGCGCATCGTCTCGATCAAGCGGGCGATCGCCAGCCTGCCGCAAGCGCCGGAACGCGATCGCGTCGCCCACGATCTGTCGAGCGCCAGCCTGGAGGTGCATTGGAGCAAGGTCAGCCTCGTCCTCGGCACAGCTCCGATGACCGAGCGCACCCGGGCGATGGAGGCCCGTCTCAAGGAACTGGCGCCAGAGTTGGCGGCTGAATCCTTCCGCGTCGGCTTTGCCGACGATGGCGCGCTCGGCGCCGGCGAGGCCAATGCCTACAAGCACATGATGCTGGTCTCGGTCCGGCTCGACGACGGTTCCTGGGTCAACTTCTCCTCCTCCGCGCTCGGCGCTTCGCAGCGCCTTGATTGGGGCCTGACGGCGATCATGATCTGCTTCGCCGTCGGCATCGTCGTCGTCGCGCTGTTGCTGCTGCGCTGGGCGACGCGGCCCTTGCGCGATCTCGCTTTGGCGGCCGAGCGCTTCAGCCTCGATCAGGCTCCGCAACCGCTTCCCGAGACCGGGCCGGTCGAGGTGCGCCGCGCCGCCCGTGCCTTCAACACGATGCGCGAGCGCATCCGCAGCCTGGTCACCGAGCGGATGCAGGCGATGGCGGCTGTCTCGCATGATTTGCGCACGCCGATCACGCGCCTCAGGCTCCGCTCCGAATTCCTGGAGGACGATGCGACCCGCAGCCTGATCGACGCCGATCTCGGCGAGATGGAGGCGATGATCGACTCGACCCTGGACTATTTGCGCGGCGGAGCCTCGAGCGAGCCGTTGCACGCGGTCGATCTCGCCTCGGTGATCGAGACGATCGTCGACGAGCATGTCGACCAGGGCCACTCTGTTTCGCTCGTCGGGCTGAACTCCGCTCCGGTCCAGGGCAGGGTGCTCTCCCTGAAGCGTGCGGCCTCCAACATCATCGGCAACGCGGTGAAATACGGTGAGGCTGCGAAGGTCAGCATCACCGATGCCGGCGCCAATTTCGCCGTCCTGGTCGAGGATGAGGGGCCAGGCATCGCCGAGGCCGATTGCGAGCGGGTGTTCCACCCCTTCGTTCGGCTGGAGGAATCGCGCGGCCGCCAGACCGGCGGCTCGGGCTTGGGCCTCACCATCGCGCTCGCCATCGCCCGCTCGCATGATGGCTCGATCACGCTGGAGAACCGGCCGGAGGGCGGTCTGCGGGTGACGCTGCTGCTGCCGAAGCTCGCTCGGACGGTTCAGCCCGCGGCCGATATGCGGGCGTGACCGCCGGCCTCTTCGCCGGATGCAGGGCGGGTCGCTTGCCTCGCTCCAGCGCGGCCCTAGACTGACTTCATGGCACATTCCCTGAAGCCCGGCCCGACGCCGGCGACCGCTTCCGCCGGCCCGAACCAGCCGAACCTCGACTCCGATGCGGTCTGGGAGGCCCGGCGCGATCTCGCCGCCTGCTTCCGCATGGCGGCGCGCTATGGCTTCGAGGAAGGCATCTGCAACCATTTCTCGGCGCTGGTTCCGGGCTATGACGACCTCTTCATCGTCAATCCCTATGGCTGGGCCTTCCGCGAGCTCACCGCCTCGAAGCTGCTGATCTGCGACTTCCACGGCAATGTCGTTGCCGGCGAGGGCCAGCCCGAGGCGACGGCCTTCTACATCCACGCCCGCATCCACAAGAACCTGCCGCGCGCCCGCGTCGCCTTCCACACCCACATGCCCTATGCGACGGCGCTCTCGATGACCGAGGGCGATCCCCTGATCTTCGCCGGGCAGACGGCGCTGAAGTTCTATGGCCGCACCGCGGTCGATCGCGACTATAACGGCCTTGCCCTCGACGAGCGTGAGGGCGACCGCATCGCCGGCGCGGTCGGCGAGGCCGACATCGTCTTCATGAAGCATCATGGTGTCATGGTGCTCGGCCCGACCATCGCCGAGGCCTGGGACGATCTCTATTATCTCGAGCGTGCCTGCGAGGTGCAGGCGCTCGCGCTCTCGACCGGCCGGCAGGTGCTGCCGGTCAAGCCCGAGATCGCCGAAGCTGCCTACCAGCAGATGCGCGAGGGCGATCCGGAATCGGCGCGCCTGCACCTGGCCTCGATCCGCCGCCAGCTCGATGCCGAGGAGCCGGCGTACCGGGATTGAGGCTTACGCACCGAGTTCGCGCAGCAGCCCATCCAGCCGCGCGATGCCGGCCGCGATCTGCGCTTCGTCGAGCGCCGCATAACCGATGACGAGACCGGCACGGCGCTCGAAATCGTCCGGCCGATCATAGAGCCCGCTTACGCCGTAGAGGCCTAGCGAGGCGGCTGCGGCCCGTTCCGTCAGCTCAGCCTCGCGCGCTTGCGGCAGCCCGTTGATCCAGGCGAGGACATGCAGGCCGGCATCGGTGCCGACGATGCTGACGCGCTCGCCCAGTCGCTCGCGCAGAGCCTTCAGCAGGGCCGCGCGCCGCTCGCCATTGCGGCGCCGGATGCGGCGGACATGCCGCTCATAGGCGCCGCTCGTGATCAGCTCTGCCAGAGCCGCCTGTTCGAGCTCGGGCGTGTGCCGGTCGACCATGCGCTTGGCACGGGCAAAAACCTCGCGCAGCGCCGGCGGCAGGACGAGATAGCCGAGCCGCAAGGTCGGCGAGAGCGTCTTCGACACCGTGCCGAGATAGATCACCCTGCCGGTCTGGTCGAGTGAGCGCAGAGGCGGCACCGGGCCGACGCCATGGCGGTATTCGGCGTCGTAATCGTCCTCGATGATCGCGGCGCCATGGCGCGCGGCCCAGGCGAGCAGTTCCTGCCGGCGCGGGGCCGAGAGGATGCTGCCGAGCGGCAATTGATGCGAGGGCGTGACGAAGGCGAGCCGCGCCGGCGGCAGCGTCGCGGTCTGCATGCCCTCGCGATCGACCGGTTGCGGCGAAAGCTCGGCGCCCGCCGTCAGGAAGGCCTGGCGCGCCAGATTGTAGCCGGGGTCCTCGATCACGACGCGGTCGCCGGGATCGAGCAGCAGCCTGGTGCAGAGGTCGAAGCCCTGCTGCGAGCCGTTGACGACGAGGATGTCGTCGATCTCGCAGCGTAGGCCGCGGCCGCGCCAGAGATAGCCCTGCAAGGCGGCCCGCAACTCCGGCAGGCCGCGCGGGTCGCCATAGCGCAGGCGGCTCGGCCGCTTGGCCACCGCATTGGCCAGCGCCCGCCGCCAGGCGAGCGTCGGGAAATCGCTGCCGGCAAGCTCGCCATAGCGGAAATCGAGTGCGAAGGGCTGCGGGTTCCACGGAATCGGCGCGGCGGATGCCAGGCGCTGGCCATAAGCGGAGAGCTCGGTCGAAGGTGGCGAGGGCGCGCTTCCCATTGCCGGTTCCGGTCTCGCCAGTCCCGCTGCGACTCGGGCCCGCGCGCCTGGACGGGTCTCGAGATAGCCTTCTGCGGCCAATTGCTCGAAAGCCGCCGTGACAGTGGTGCGCGACAGGCCCCATTCGGCGGCGAGGGCGCGTGTCGACGGCAGGCGTGAGCCAGAGGCATGGACGCCGGCCGTGATCTCGCGCTTGATCGCGGCGATGACCCGGCGTTGGGCGCCGATCTCGTCTTCGACTGGTCCAGTTGGAATGCTCGAAACTGGTCGTTTCATGCGGGCCAGATTAGCGGCATGAGGGCGGCGACCGCAAGGAGACCCCTACGATGTATACGCCGCCGGCTTTCCGCGTCGACGACCGCGCCGAGATTCACGCGATGATGCGTGCCTGCCGGCTCGCTACGCTTGTGACCGCTACGGCCGAAGGCCTGCTCGCGACGCCGCTGCCGCTGATCCTGGCGGAGGAGGAGGGTGAGTTCGGCGTGCTCCACGGCCATCTCGCCCGCGCCAATCCGCAATGGCAGAAGGCGGCGATCGGCGAGGCCATGGTCCTGTTCAACGGGCCTGACGCCTATGTCACGCCGTCCTGGTACGAGACCAAGCGCGAGACCGGCAAGGTCGTGCCGACCTGGAACTATCAGGCGGTTCATGCCTACGGCCCGGCCGAATTCTTCGACGATCCCGACCGCCTGCTCGAAGTGGTGACGCGCCTCACCAACCTGCACGAAGGCACGCGGGCACAGCCTTGGGCCGTCGATGACGCGCCGCCCGAATTCGTGCGGGCGCAGCTGCGCGGCATCGTCGGCCTGCGCATCCCGATCACCCGGCTCGAAGGCAAGCGCAAGATGAGCCAGAACCGCCCGCTGGCCGACCGGGTCGGCGTAGCCGAAGGGCTGGCCGCGAGCGAGCGCCCCAGCGATCTCGCCGTCGCCGCGATGGTGCCGGTCGAGAGCTGATGATCAGTCCTGCGTCTCGCCCTCATAGGGCGTGGCGCGCATCGAAGGACGCTGGTTGAAGCGGTCATACCAGCGGGCGAGCTTCGGCGCCCGCTCGCGGAAATCCGGCAGACGCCGGAAGCTGAGCCAGGCGAGGGCGGTCGCGAGCCCGATCTGGCCGACCGTCACCGGGCCGTCGAGATCGGCCTGTGTTTCCAGGTAGTCATAGGCTTCGAGCAGTTTGGTCGTCTGCCCCTCGGCGAGCGGCGGATAGCGCAGTGCTTCCGGCCGACGCTCGGTTTCCCAGCGCACGGCGATGCCGGCGTCGCACAAGCCCTGCGCCAGCGCCTGCAGGCGCAAGGCTTCATAGCGCGCCGGCGCCTCGCGCGGGATCAGCGAACCCTCGCCGGCGAGCCGGTCGAGATAGTCGCAGATCACCACGGAGTCGAAGAGCGCGCCGGCATCGGGCGTCAGCAGCACAGGCACCTTGCCGAGCGGATTCCGGGCGAAGACGGCATCGTTGCGGTTGGTCGGGCTGGTCTCGTGGTGAACGACATCGAGACGCTCCGCCAGTCCGAGCTCATGGGCGCAGACCAGCACCTTGCGGGCATAGGGTGAATGGCTCTGGTAGAGCAAAGTGAGCTTGCCGGACATCACGCCTTCCCGGCGACTTCGGCCGGCGTCAGCCCGACCAGCTCGGCATAGCGCTCCGGATCGGTGGCGCCCTCGGTGATTACCGCGAAGACGCGCGAGGACCCGTCGAGCTTCAGCGCGGCGCGCGCTTGCGGATCGCGCAGTGCCGCCAGCAGACCGGCGAAGCCGGCCGCGCCGCTCTCGCCGGCGACGATCGCCGGATCGCTGCCGGTCGGGCGCGCCAGCCGGTTCATCGCCTCGACCGCGACCTCGTCCTCGACCGTCATGAAGGCGTCGGCCGTGCGCGAGAGCACGCGCCAGGCCAGCGGCGAGGGATCGTAGCATTCCAGCATCGCCATCACCGTCGGCGCGCCATGGGCGATCTTGGTCGGCCGCCCGGCGCGGACGCTCTCGAACAGGCAGGCGGCACGGGCGGGATCGACCACAGTGAAGACCGGCCGCTTCTCGCCGAACTCCAGAGCAAGCTGCGCCGCGATCGCCGCGGCGATGCCGCCGACGCCAGCCTGGACGAAGACATGGGTCGGCGGCTCCGGCAGCTGCCGCAGGGCCTCGCGGATGATCGCGGTATAGCCCTGCATGACGAGGCCTGGGATGCGCTCATAGCCGTCCCAGGAGGTGTCGGAGACGGTCGTCCAGCCCTTCTCATTGGCGACGCGGGCGGCTTCGACGATGGAATCGTCATAGGTGCCGGGCACGCGAACGATCTCGGCACCGAAGCGGGCGATCGCCGCGGCGCGGGGCTCGCTGACGCCGCCATGCATGAAGATCACCGAGCGCGCGCCGACGAGCTCAGCACCCTGCGCGACCGAGCGGCCGTGATTGCCGTCGGTGGCGCAAGCAAAGGTCATTCCGGCTGCGATCGCCCGAACCTCCGGCGAGGTCAGGTCGGCTTCATCGAGCGTCCGTCCGAGTCGTTCGCTCGCAGCCTCCAGCACCAGACGCGTCACGGCATAGGCGCCGCCCAGAGCCTTGAAGCTGCCGAGGCCGAGCCGCTGGCCTTCGTCCTTGAGATGCAGCGCGCCGATGCCGAGCGCGGCGGCGAGGCTGGGCAGGGTGCGCAGCGGTGTCGGCACGTGCTCGGCTCTGCCTGCGAGATGCCGCTCGATCGCGTCGGCTCCGCTTGAGCCGAGCGTCTGCGCATCGACCGGGTGGAGCGGCTGGCGGAAGTCCGGGAGCTGGTTGAGCAGGAGCACGACTTGCCTCATTGAGATGTCCAGGTGAAGAGATATTGCAAGCGCTATGAAAAAGGCGCTGCAATCATCCGCTTCCGCTGCAAGTTTGTTTCATGGAGCCGCGCTTGAGCGAACCGTCTGCTTCTACTCTCGACGCCTTCGACCGGGCGATCCTCGCCATCCTGCAGCGGGACAACACGACGCCGCAGCGCGTGATCGGCGAGAAGGTCAACCTGTCGGCGCCGGCCGTGCAGCGCCGCATCCGCCGGATGGAGAAGGACGGCGTCATCACCGCCAATGTCGCGGTCGTCGAGCCGGCGGCGCTTGGCCACCCGATCACCATCTTTGTCGAGATCGAGCTGGTCAGCGAGACGGCCAGGGATATCGACGCCGCCAAGCGTGCCTTCCTCGCCGCGCCTGAGGTGCAGCAATGCTACTACGTCACCGGCGAGGTCGATTTCATGCTCGTCGTGCTGGTGCCGAGCATGACGGCCTATGAGGCGCTGACCCGCCGGCTCTTCTTCGCCGACGCGAACATCCGCAAGTTCCGCACCTTCGTCGCGATGGACCGGGTCAAGGCGGGGCTGGCGGTACCGGTGGGGTGACGAGTGCTTCTACCGTCATTGCGAGGAGCAAAGCGACGAAGCAATCCAGGGCGGCAGAACTCTACGAGACTGGATTGCTTCGCTGCGCTCGCAATGACGGAGACGGTGCCGGTGGGTTGAGGCGCCGCCTCACGATGTGAGAGCACCTGCCGTCATGCCCTGGACCATGAACTTCTGCAGGAAGATGAAGGCCATCACCAGAGGCAGGCTCGCCAGCACCGAGAAGGCCATCATCGTGTTCCAGTCGGTGACGAACTCGGCCATCAGGCTGTAGATCGCCATGGTCAGCACCCGGTTCTCCCAGGATTCGATCAGCACCACCGCGAACAGGAACTCGTTCCAGGCGAGCAGGAAGGTGTAGAGCCCGGCGCCGATGAAGGCGGGATAGGACATCGGCACCAGCGTCCGGAAGATCGCACCCAGCCGCGAGCAGCCGTCGACCATCGCCGCTTCCTCGATGTCGCGGGGAATGTTGATGAAGTAGCTGCGCAGCATCAGGATGCAGAAGGGCAGGGTGAAGGTCAGGTAGACCACCACCAGCGATGTCCGGGTGTCGTAGAGCCCGAGCGTGATGAAGATCCGGAAATAGGGGATGCAGAGCAGCACCAGCGGGAACATCTGCGTGGTGATGAGGAACATCAGCACCGCCCGCTGCCCGGCGAACTTGAAGCGCGCCAACGCATAGGCCGCCATCGCCCCGAGGATCAGCGAGAGCACGGTCACCAGCAGCGAGATCAGCATCGTGTTGGCGAAGACGAGGAGGTAGCGCGGGCTCGCGAAGATCTTGCGGTAGCCCTCCAGTGTGAACACCTGCGGCAGCCATGTAGGCGGCATCCGCATCACCTCGATGTTCGGGCGCACCGAGACTGTCAGCATCCAGGCGAGCGGAAAGAACACGATCGCGATCGCGACCAGCAGCAGGAGATAGGAGGCGGCGTTGATCAGGCGCTCGCGCCCCCGAATGCCGATCTTGCCGAGATAGGGACGTGTATGCGCTGCAGCGCCGTACTGGGCCACGGTCATTGCTGATTGCTCATGGTGCGGCGGACATAGATGGCGCTCACGATGAAGAGCACGATGAACATGACCACGGCCTCGGCCGAGGCGTAGCCGAATTTCAGCTTCTGGAAGCCGTCGAAATAGATCGCGGTCGCCAGCACTTCCGAACTATGCGCCGGGCCGCCGCCGGTCATGACATAGACCGGGTCGAAGGCGCGGAAGGTCCAGATCGAGTCCAGCAGCACGATCGTGGTGATGACGCCGCGCAGCTGCGGCAAGGTGATGTGCCAGAACTGCCGGAACAGCGAGGCGCCGTCGATCTCGGCGGCCTCATAGAGCTGCTTCGGAATCGCCTGCAGGCCGGCGAGCAGCATCACCATGAAGAAGGGGAAGGCGCGCCAGACATTCATCGCCGTCACCGACCCGAGCGCCGTCGAGGGATCGCCGAGCCAGGAGATGGTGAAGTTGGCGTCGATGAGGCCGAGCGAGGCGAGCAGGCCGTTGAGCACGCCGAAGGGCTGCAGCATCAGCACCCAGATCATGCCGGCGACGGTCGGCGCCAATAGCCAGGGCACGATCAGCAGGCCGCGCGCGAGGGTGCGGAACGCCGGATCGAGATTCATGTTGAGCAGCAGCGCGAGACCGAGCCCGATCACCAGGTGCAGCACCACGCTGAAAAAGGTGAAGACCACGGTCTGCCAGAAGGCGCGCCAGAACAGCGGGTCGTTGGCGAGTGCGATGTAGTTGCCGAAGCCGACCCAGACCTCGCGCTGGAGGTTGCTGTCGTGGAAGCTCAGCCGGACCACGTCGATCAGCGGGTAGATCAGGAGCGCGACGAGGATGAGAAGGGACGGCCACAGGAAGGACGCGGCCAGGACTTCCTCGCGGTATTTGCGTTTGAGCGTCAGCAGCATGACTCGCCGATCGTTGCGGAACCGGACGCCTGGTTTGCAGGCATCAGACTCTGAGCGAGGGGAGAGGGACCGGCCGGAACAGAGCTCCGGCCGGGAATGATAATGTCAGGCGATCACTTCGCCGCGGCCAGGACCTTGTTCCACTCGGCCGCAGCGTCATCCAGCGCCTGCTTGGCGGTCTTCTTGCCCTGCACCGCGTTCTGGATCTCGGTGGTCATCACCTTGTTCATCTGCACGGCGTTCGGCATCGACAGGAACGGCGACTGCGCGTTCGGCTGCGCCATCTGCGTGACGAAGGCCTGGAAGAGCTTGCGCTCCTTGAACCAGTCCTGGTTGGCGACGTCGGTGCGGGCCGGGAAGCCACCAGTGCCCTTCGCCCACATCTCGATGCCCTTCGGGCCTGAGAGCCACTTCATGAAGGTCCAGGCGGCGTCCTTGTCCTGCGCCTGGCTGCTGATGGTGTTGAGCGAGCCGCGCACCATTGTGCCGGTGCTCTTGCCCTTCGGCAGCGGGGCGATGTCGTAGTTGAGGTTCGGGTTGAGCTGCTTCTGGATGGCGACGCCCCAGGGTCCCTCGAACATCATCGCGACATTGCCGGAGGCGAAGTTGGCGCGCTTTTCCTTCTCGCCATTGCTCAGCACGCCCGGCACCGAGATTTTGTCCTTGTTGACCCGGTCGATATACCATTCGATCGCCGCGACGCCCTCGGGGCTGTTGAACACGGCCTTGTTGGTCGCCGGATCCATGAGCGTCGCGCCGCCCTGCAGCAGCAGCGGGTAGATGTCATAGGTCATGTTGGTCGGCGGCTCGGCCTGGAGCGTGCCGGTGATCGCGAACTGGCGCTTGTCGGGATTGGTCAGCTTGCGCGAATATTCGGCGAACTCGTCCCAGGTCTTCGGCGGGCCGGAAAGACCGGCTTCCTTGAACCGGTCGGTGTTCCAGAACAGCGCCACCGCGCCGCTTTCGATCGGCAGATAGTACTGCTTGCCTTTCCACTTGGCATGGAAGGTCTCCGGGATGTTCGAGAAGAACTCCTTCGGCTCCTTGGCGATGCGCTCGTCGATAGGCTCGATCATGCCGAGATCGGCGAACTCCGCCACCCAGTCGACCTGGACCAGCAGCACGTCCGGCAGCTTCTTGGCCTGGTGCAGCACGATGGCGCGATCATGGAAGCCGGTGAAGGGCGAGTCGACCGGCGTCAGCTTGATGTCGGGATGGTCCTTCTCGAAGGCGGCCTTGAGCTCGCCCATGAACTTCTCGCCGACCTCGGTGCCCTTCCACTGGCCCCAGCGCACCTCCTTCTGCTGGGCGAGGGCGAGCGTCGGCAGGCTGATCGCCGAGGCGAGCGCCACCGCCGCGAGCGTCAGCAAGGAAGACCTGCGGTGCTGATCCATATGCGTTTCCTCCCGGTTGATTGTCGTTCTTGGGCTTGGGCGGCGCGCCCGTCGTTGCGGGCGCGCCGTAGTCGCGAGGCCAGTCTCTAGGCCGCGCGTGCCTTGCGCAGGGCTTCCGGCACCGGCGGGGCGACCTTGACCAGCGTCGTGTTGTCGTCGACCAGCTTGCTCGTCCCGCCGACGTTCATCCAGGTGAACATGTTGCGGAACATCTCCTGCAGCGAGGCCATGATCGCCGTCTCGGCCTCCTTCGGCATCTCCCAGAACGGCTTCTTCATCACCTTCCAGGACTTCTTGCGGGTATTGTAGAAGAACTGCGCATCGGTTTCGCCCGCACCCTTCTCCGAGAGGTGATTGGCGAAGGTGTACTCGCGGATCTGGTCCCTCAAGGCCTGCGGCAGGGCCGGGTGGTCGAAGATCAGGTTGTTGAAGCCGAGCGCGAGATGGACCTCGACCGCCTCGGCCTGCGGCAGCTTGGCGAGCTGCGTGCCGGGCAGGGTCGAGGCGCCGTGCTGGACCGCGCCGGCCATGTTGTACTCCTTGCGGCAGATCGTCGAGATCGTCTTCAAAAGATCGTAGTCGACATTGACCTCGGCAAGCGTGCCGTCCGGCAGCACCTTGCCGCCGTGATAGGTGCCGGAATTGATCGAGATCTTGCTGACGATCGGCAGCTTGGGGCCGCGCTTGGCCATCTCCTCGAGATAGACCTTCATGAAGGCGCGCAACTCCTCCGGCGTGGTGTTCTCGTGGCCGACCTCGCCGATCTCGGCGCCGAGCGAGATCGAAACGCCGTTGGGCTCGATGCCACGGACGAACTCGGTGAAATGCGCGGTCAGCTCGGCATTGACGCGCTGCTGGTCCTCGACCGTCGGCTGCGACAGGTCGACCACCGTCGAGGCGTCGATGTCGATGCTGTACATGCCGGCCGCGACCTGCTCGCGCATGATGTTCTCGAGCTTGCGGATCTCGGCCTTCGGGTCGGCGAGATAGGCCTTGGCGTTGATCTGGTCGTGGTCCGCCTGCAGGAAGACCGGGCCGGTGTGGCCTTCGCGCAGGGCCGCCGCGAGCACGGCCGCGGCGTATTCGAGCGGCGGCTGCTGGGCGTAAAGCGCTTCGCCCACCGCCTGCTCGAAGATGAAGAGCTTGGAATCGAGCTCCTTGCCGGCGCGGAAGACGGCGCGGCAGGTATGGTAGCTCCAGCCGCGCAGGTTCATCGCCGGCACGGTCTTGCCGGACCATTTGCCGGCGGCGCAGGCGAGATAGAGCTCCTGGATCGAGGCCGGCACGATGCCGGCGGCATGGGCGGCCTCGCGGATCGCCCAGATCGCCACGGCGCGCGTCTCCGGCTCGGCCAGCGCCGCGGTCTCGGCCCAGCGGTCGATCATCGCATCCGGCGGGCGCTTGCTTTTGCTGAAGTCGGGCGAGGAGCCGGCGAGATCGACGCCGATCGTCTTGAGGTCGTCGGTCAGCTCAGCGAGCGAGGCGCATGCCATGGGTCATACCTTCGAAAACGGCTTCGAGGCGGAGAGCGCCGGCGGGCTTCCGGGCTTCCGGCGGGCGGGCTTGGAAGTCCGCCTCATCACGTTCGCAATCAATGCATGGCGTTTTCGTTATCGCAAGTCATATTATCGTTTTCGCGCATTGCAGCATAAGTCATGTTGCAATGCGCAATCGGCTCGCATCTCAGTCCGGATGCGTTTCCCCGGTCGCCAGCAAGGCCTGGACGGCAGCGCGATCGGGCATGCCGTCCCAGCCATTGGCGCGTTCGGCCTTGAGCGCTGCGACCGCTGCCGCCAGGCGCGCGGCTTCGATCGGGCTTTGCCCCTCGCAGAGGGCGAGTGCATAGGCGCCATGGAAGACGTCGCCGCAGCCGGTGGTGTCCTTCGCCGCGACCTTGAAGGCGGGGACGCTGACGAACTCGCCATCGATCAGCCAGAGGCTCCCGGCACTGCCGCGCGTTACGGCGAAGACCTTGCCGGAACCGTTGGCGCAGCGCCGCAGCAGCTCTTCGGCCGGGCCGTCGCCTGCGAAATCGCGCAGGCCTTCGGCCGAGAAAACGATGTGATCGGCCTTGGCGATCAGGCGGCGATTATCCTCAGGCATGCCGCCGTCGACGTCGAGGACGCTGGGGATTCCGGCGGCATGGGCGCGATCGAGGACGATTTCCGCGCCGCCCGGCCAGCGCGTATCGGCCAGCACTGCGCCCGCTTGGTCCAGCCCGTCCTGCGGCAGCACGCTCGCATCCTGCGACAGGCTGCGCCGGTTGGAGACGATGCTGCGCTCGCCGCGTCTGTCGACCAGGACGATCGCCCTGAGCGTGCGCCCCTCGGGCAGGATGGCGACTCCGCTGCAATCGACGCCATGCCCGCGCAGCAGCCGCAGGCCCGTCTCGCCGGCCGCGTCGGCGCCGACCCGGCCCCAATAGGCGGCCTTGCCACCAAGGTGGCAGATCGCCACCGCGGCCGTCGCGGCCGGCCCGCCGAAGCGCTCGGTATAGCCCAGCACGCCGGTCTTGATGCCGGCCGAGGGCAGGGCTTCGACCTCGAAGACCTCGTCGTGGACGAGGTTGCCGACGCAGACGATCAGGCGGCCGCTCATGCCCGGTATTCCCTGTGGGAAAGGCTGATCGATTGAATGAGGCGTATCCGCCGGCTTCTTGGCCGCGTCGTGAGCATGTTCCGTCCCGCCGGATCTCGTTGTCGGTCTCGCCGGCAGGATCCGGTTGCGCGGCGAAAGCGATGATGCCCGACGTTTTCACTTTCACAACACCATTTTCGCAAACGCGCATTGCGTCCAGAGACGCTGCGGTCGTAGAGACTTCCATCCAATCGGGCTATGAAGCCGGCCCGGATTCGGCTCTGAAGCAGGCCTGCCATGGAACCGCTGAGCAAACGTCACGCCGACATTCTCGATATCCTCGGCAAGCGCGGCTATGTCGCGATCGAGGAGATCGTCTCGGCCTTCAATGTCACGCCGCAGACGGTGCGGCGCGATCTGCAGGATCTCGCCGATCGCGGGCTCTTGCGCCGCCATCATGGCGGGGCCAGCGCCAATCTCAGCACTGCCAATACCGATTATGGCCTGCGGATCGTCGAGACGGCGGGCGAGAAGGCCGCGATGGCGCAGGCCGCCGCCGAACTGGTGACGCCGGGCACCTCGCTGTTCATGACGCCGGGCACGACCATGGACGCGCTCGCCAAGGCGATCGCCGAGCGCCGCCCGCGCGGCCTGCGCGTCGTCACCAACAGCACCGCGGCGGCGGCGATCCTCGACAAATGCCCGGAAATCTCGATCCTGATCACCGGCGGGCATTGGCTCGGCCCGAACCGGGCCTGTGGCGGCATGCACGCGGCGGCCTTCATCGAGAACTATCGCTGCGACCTGCACATGACCAGCATCGGCGGCATCGACGCGGCCGGGAACCTGCTCGAATACCGCGACGACGAGGCGGTGGTCGGGCGCACCATGCTGCGCAATGCCCGCCGCTCGGTCCTGCTCGCCGACCACACGAAGTTCAGCCGCGTCGCCATGGCGCGCCTCGCCCATCTCAGCGAGATCTCGACGCTGGTGACCGACCGCCAGCCGCCTGCCTCCACCGCGCAGATGATCCGCGATGCGCGCTGCGAGCTTATCGTAGCCGGCTGATCACGCAACGGTGAGCGCCGGTGCGTTGCGCGCTGGCAGGTCGGGCTCCTATCCTCTCGGGAGGCCGCCCCGCGCCATATGGGCGTTTCCCGCCGCGGCCGCGTCAGTCGAAAAAATCCTATCGTCGAAAGAGACACGTCATGCGCTATCAAACGCTTGGCCAGACCGGCCTGCTCGTCTCCGAACTGTGCCTGGGCACCATGACCTTCGGAGGCGGCGATGCCGGCATCTGGGGCAGTATCGGCCGGCTCGACCAACAGGAGGCCGATGCGCTGGTGAAGACCGCGCTCGATGCCGGCATCAACTTCATCGACACCGCCAATGTCTATGCCGAGGGCAATTCCGAGCAGATCACCGGCCAGGCTTTGCGCAATCTCGGCATCGCCCGCGACGAGGTCGTGGTCGCCACCAAGGTCTATGGCCGGATGGGGCAGGGGCCGAATGGCTCGGGCGCCAGCCGCTATCATATCCTCGAACAGGCCAAGGCCAGCCTGAAGCGCCTCCAGCTCGACCATATCGATCTCTATCAGATCCATGCCTTCGATACCGTCACGCCGATGGAGGAGACGATTGAAGCACTCGACACGCTCGTCCGGCAGGGGCGGGTGCGTTATGTCGGCGTCTCGAACTGGGCGGCCTGGCAGGTCGCCAAGGCGCTCGGCATTTCCGAACGGCGGCATCTCGCCCGCATCGCTTCGCTGCAGGCCTACTACACCATCGCCGGGCGCGACCTCGAACGCGAGATCGCGCCGATGCTGCTGTCCGAGCGGGTCGGATTGATGGTCTGGAGTCCGCTCGCCGGCGGCCTGCTTTCCGGCAAATACGACCGCCGCAACGAGCAGGGCGGCGAGGGCAGGCGGGCCAGCTTCGATTTCCCGCCCGTCGATCGCGAGCGCGGCTATGACGTCATCGACGCCATGCGTCCGATCGCCGAGGCGCACAAGGCCAGCGTCGCGCAGGTGGCGCTCGCCTGGCTGCTGCACCAGCCGGCGGTGACCAGCGTGATCGTCGGCGCCAAGCGGCCTGAGCAGCTCAGCGAGAATATTGCTGCGAGCGAGATTTCGTTCACTGCCGACGAGTTGGGGAGGCTCGACGCTGTCAGTGCGCTGCCGAAGGAATATCCCGGCTGGATGCTGGAGCGCCAGGGCGCCAACCGCAGCAAGCCCGATCCGCGCCGGGCGGGCTGAACTCTCAGAAGCGGTCGCTGGCTTCGAGATAGAGGCTGGCGATCGCTTCGATGCCGGCCTGGTCGTCTGTGTCGAAACGGCCGGGATCCGGGCTGTCGAGATCGATCACCCCGATGACCTCGCCATCGCGGATCAGCGGCACGACCAGCTCGGAACGCGAGGCGGCGTCGCAGGCGATATGGCCGGGAAAGGCGTGGACGTCCTCGACCAATACCGACTCGCGCTTTGCAACCGCAGTGCCGCAGACGCCGCGCCCGACCGGGATGCGCACGCAGGCCGGCTTGCCCTGGAACGGGCCGAGCACCAGCTCGCCGTCGCGCATCAGGTAGAAGCCGGCCCAGTTCAGCCGCGGCATCGCATCATAGAGCAGCGCCGAGAGGTTGGCGGCGTTGGCGATCGCGTCGCGCTCGCCATGAAGCAGGCCTTCGAGCTGCTGCATGAGCTCCCTGTAGAAGCCGGGCTTGTCGCTAGCCGATATCGTCGCCGCCTGGAACATCGTCGCCTCCGTCAATCGAGGCTGGATATGCGCCGCCCGAGCGGATTTTGCGAGGGCTATTGCCGGCCGGAGGGCGGGGGGCAGCTGCGCGTCCAGAGCAGGAAGGCGGAAAGCCGCCGCAGCTGCCGTGTGGCGAAATAGAGCACGTAGACCATCATGCGTCTCCAGACTGGGAGCCCACGACAGTCTCGTGGCGCTTTTAGCTTTGGTGACGCGGTGCAAGCTGCTCCGGCAAATCCCGCGACCGGCCCGCATCGCTGCGGCTCGATCTTCAGATCATTCGCAATCGCCGCTGCCGGGTCAATGAAACGGCTGTTCAAAGGTTTGATGACAATTGGCGAAATCATCCCCGGTGGCGGCTCGCAGGGGATGGTTCAGGCGAAATGCCGATTGGCCGGCCGCGGCAGGCCGAGATGGTCCCGCAATGTCGGCCCCTGATACTCCCGGCGGAACAGGCCGCGCCGCTGCAATTCGGGCACGACCTTGTCGACGAAGTCGTCGAGCCCTTCCGGCAGATAGGGGAACATCACGTTGAAGCCGTCGCTGCCGCGCTCGGTCAACCATTGCTCCATCTCGTCGGCGATCGTCTTCGGCGTGCCGACGAAGGCGAGTCCGCCATAGCCTCCGAGCCGCTGGGCGAGCTGGCGAACGGTCAGGTTCTCGCGCCGGGCGAGTTCGATCGTCCGCTCGCGGCCACTCTTGCTGTGATTGGTCTCAGGGATGTCGGGGAGAGGCGCATCCGGGTCGAAGCCGGTGGCGTCATGGCCGAGCGCGATCGAGAGCGAGGCGATGGCGCTGTCGTAGTGCACGAAGGAATCGAGCAATGCCCGCTTCTCGCGGGCCTCTTCGACACTGTCGCCGACGACGGTCAATACGCCCGGCAGGATCTTGAGATGGTCGGGATTGCGGCCGATCGCCTCCATTCGGCCCTTAACATCGGCATAGAAGGCCTGGCCGGCCGCAAGCGTGCCATGCGCCGCGAACACGACCTCGGCCGTTTCGGCCGCGAGCTGGCGGCCGGGCTCCGAGGCGCCGGCCTGGACGATCACCGGCCAGCCCTGCGGCGGCCGCGCGATATTGAGCGGGCCGCGCACCGAGAGGTGCTCGCCCTTGTGGTCGATGCGCCGCATTTTATCCGGGTCGAAATAGAGCCCCCTATCGCGATCGCGGATGAAGGCGTCGTCGGCGAAGGAATCCCACAGCCCAGTGACGACATCGTAGAACTCCCGCGCCCGGTCATAGCGCTCGCCATGGTCGACCTGGGCGTCGAGGCCGAAATTCAGGGCCGCGTCCGGGTTCGAGGTGGTGACGATGTTCCAGCCGGCGCGGCCGTCGCTGATATGGTCAAGCGAGGCGAAGCGCCGGGCGATGTGATAGGGCGCGTCGAAGGTTGTCGAGGCGGTGGCGACGAGGCCGATGCGCTCGGTCGCGCCGGCCAGCGCCGAGAGCAGGGTGAACGGCTCGAACGAGGTTACCGTATGGCTGCGCTTCAGCGCCTCGACCGGCATGTTCAGCACGGCGAGATGATCGGCCATGAAGAAGGCGTCGAATTTGCCGGCCTCGAGCTTCTGAGCGAAACGCTTCAGATGGCCGAAGTTGAAGTTCGCATCGGGATAGGCGCCGGGATAGCGCCAGGCGCCGGTATGGATGCTGACGGGACGCATGAAGGCCCCGAGATGAAGTTGGCGCGCGGTCGTCATGGCTGGCCTCGGCAGGCGGTTGCTCAGTGGAGGCTCAGCTATGCCTGCGTCGGCGGCTGCGCCATGGCGCCGCGCAAAAAGCCGAGAACTATCTCTGGATGCCGGTTAGCGTAGAGAGTTCGTTTCTGTTGGCTCGGAAGTCAGAGAAATTCGGTCCCGATCGCGTCAGCCTTGCCGTCATGGTCGGGCTTGTCTCGACCATTCATGTCTTCGCCGATAGAGGGCAATGTTCAAGACGTGGATGCTCGCCACAAGGGCGAGCATGACGGCGTTGGCGTCTGTCTCCTCAGACCGCAGTCTTCTTGATCGCGTCCAGCACGTCGCTGCCGTACTTGCCGACAAACTCCTTCTCGACCTCGGCGGTGACGACCTTGGCGAAGGAATCGCGATCGGGATTCTCGACCGCCTGCATGCCGGCCTTCTTCAGCGCGTCGAGGCTCGAGCCTTCCGTGTCCTCGTTCATCTTGCGCTGGATGCCGGCGCATTCGAGGGCGATCGAGGCGAGCAGTTGCTGGATGTCGGCCGGCATCGCGTCGAACTTGCCCTTGTTCATCACGACCGGGCCGGTGGTGAAGGCGTGGCGCGTCAGCGAGAGATGCTTCTGCACCTCGTTGAACTTGGCGTTGAGGATCAGCGTCACCGGATTCTCCTGGCCGTCGACGGTGCCGGTCTCCAGCGCGGTGAAGAGTTCGGTGAAGGCCATCGGCGTCGGGATGGCGCCGAGCAGCTGGAAGGCCTTGATATGGGCCGGGTTCGGCGTGGTGCGGATTTTCAGCCCCTTGATGTCGTTGGCGGTCGCGACCGGGCGCCGGTTGTTCGTGAGATTGCGCCAGCCGATCTCCCAGGTGGCGAGCGCCTTGAGGTTCGAGCCTTCAAGCTCCTTGCGCAGGCCATCGCCGATCGGGCCGTCCATCACGGCCGCCGCATGCTTGCGGCTCTGGATCAGGAAGGGCAGGTCGAGCACGTTGAGCTTGGGGGCGAGGCCGGTGAAGAACGGGTTGCCGGTCAGGCAGATGTCGAGCGAACCGCCGCGCACCGCGCTGATCGTCTGCGCGTCCGAGCCGAGCGCGCCGTTAGCGAAGACCTGGACCTCGTAGCGGCCCTGGCTCTTGGCCTTGACCTGTTCGGCGAAGAGCAGCGCCGCCTTGTGCCAGCTATCGGCTTCCGGATGCGGATGGGCGAAGCGCAATTTCGTCGCCTGCGCCAGGGCCGGGCGGCCGATGGCGAAGAGGGCGATGCCGGCGCCAGCGCCGGTGATGGCAGTCCTGCGGGTGATGGTCATGAACGTCTCCTCCCTGTGTTGTCGTTCGGGCGGGCGCGTCAGCGCCCGTAGAGCCAGCGCGCCGGGACCGTGACGATCTCGGGCACGAAGATCAGCAGCAGCAGCACCGCGATCTGCGCCAGCAGGAAGGGCATTACCCCCTTGATGACGCGGTCCATCGGGATGCGGCCGACGGCGCAGACGACGTTGAGCACCGTGCCGACCGGCGGGGTGAGCAGGCCGATGGCGTTGTTAATGATGAACATCACGCCGAAATAGACCGGGTCGATCCCGGCCTGCTTGACGATCGGCATCAGCACCGGCGTCAGGATCAGCACGGTCGGGATGAAGTCGAGCGCCGTGCCGACGACGACGACGAGCAGCATCATCGCCAGCATCAGCAGCGTCTTGTACTCGATCAGCGGGCCGAGCAGCGCGGCGACTTGGCCCGGGATGTCGGCGATGGTGATCAGCCAGGCCGAGACCATCGCCGCCGCGACCAGGAACATCACCGCCGCCGAGGTCTTCAGTGCCGCCAGCAGGGCAGGGCGCAGATGCTGGAGCTTCAGCTCGCGATAGATGAAGCCGCCGACGAAGGCGGAATAGACCGCCGCGACCACCGCTGCTTCGGTCGGCGTGAAGGCGCCGGCCTTCATACCGCCGATGATCAGGAACGGCAGGCCGAGCGCCCAGAGCCCGTCGAGAACCGCCTGGCCGACCTCCCGCAGGTCGGCGCGCTTTGCACGGGCGGCCGGCTCGTCGCGGGCGACGATGTACCAGGTCAGGATCAGGGCGAGGCCCATCAGGATGCCGGGCACGACGCCTGCCAGAAACAGCCGCGTGATCGAGACGCCCGCGGCGACGCCGAAGACGACGAAGCCGATCGAGGGCGGGATCACCGGCGCGATGATGCCGCCGGCCGAGATCAGTCCGGCGGCGCGCGGCAGGTTGTAGCCGGCCTGGCGCATCATCGGCAGCAGGATCGCCGCGAGCGCGGCGGTGTCGGCGACGGCCGAGCCGGAAATGCTCGCCATGACCAGTGCCGCCAGCACCGCGACATAGCCGAGCCCGCCGCGGACATGGCCGACGAGCGTCACCGCCAGCGCGATGATCCGGCGCGACAGGCCGCCGGCATTCATCAGTTCGCCGGCGAGCATGAAGAAGGGCACCGCCATCAGCGGGAAGGAATCGGCGCCGCCGATCAGGTTCTGCGCCAGGATCTGCGAGTCGAACGTGCCGAGCTGCAGCATCAGCGCGACGCCGCAGACCAGCAGCGCCATCGCGATCGGCATGCCGAGCGCCATCGCCCCGATCAGCGAGCCCAGGAAGATGAAGACGGTCATCAGCGCTTCTCCGCCGCCTGCTGGTTCTCGAAGGCGGTGAGCTCTTCCGATTCCGCCCCGACGACGAGCTCGTCATCGGGCATGCGGCCGGTCAGCAGCCGTGCGAGTGCGATCAGATTGAGCGCGCCGATGCCGAGGCCGCCGACAAAGCCGGCGAGATAGGTCACCGCGACGGGCACGCCGGTGACCGGCTGGTGGTTCTCGATATTGATCACGCCCTGCTGCCAGCAGCCGACGACCAGCATGCCCATGCAGAGCAAGGACAACGCCTCGACCGCGAGCCGGCACCACCAGCGGCCATTGCGGCCGAGCATGGTGACGAAGGTGGTCATGCCGAGATGCTGGCCATCCTTCGCCACCAGGAAGGCGCCGCCGAAAGTCAGCCAGACGAAGATCAGCCGCGACAATTCCTCCGAGGAGATGATGCCGGAGCTGAAGGCATAGCGCAGCACGACATTGCCGAAGACCATGGCGATCATCACGACGAAGCCGGCGATCAGCACATCCTCGGTCAGGCGCAGGAGCAGAGCGCGTAGTTTCATCAGGCGGCTCCGTTGGCGGCGAGCCCGTACCAGCGCGCGGCGTTGTCGTGGAAAAGCGCGAGACGCTCGGCCGCGGGCCGCTTACGGACCGCCGCCTTGAACACGTCGAAGATCGTGCCGAACGAGGCGCAGAGGCTGTCGACCGGGAAATTGCTGGCGAAGGCGCAGCGCTCGATGCCGAAGGCCGCGATCACACCGTCGATCACCGGCGCCTGCAGCTTAAGCGTCCAGGCCTGCCCGGGCACGCCGATGCCGGATATCTTGGCGACGACGTTCGGCTCTCGCGCCAGCCGGTCCAGCGCCGCATGCCAGGCTTTGAGCCCCTCGGCGCTGCGATCGGCCGGCAGGCCAGCATGATTCAGGATGATGGTGGTCTCACGGAAATCGCGGGCGAGCTCGGCCGCCTCATCGAGGTGCCACCACGGCGTCTGCAGATCAAAACTGAGCCCGGCTCCGGCCAGCCGCGCATAGCCATCGCGCCAGGTGCGGTCGCGCATCGAGCCGGGCGCGACGAAATCCGGGCTGTGATCCGCGCGGGCGACGGCCTTGGGCTTGTGTCGGACGCTGCGGACCAGCGGCATGTCGCGATAGGCTGCGACGACCTCGCCGACATCCTCGCGATCGAGCCAGATCTGGCCGATCGCGGCGCTCGGCAGGCCATATTCGTGCGCAAGCTCGGCCGCCCAGCGCATCTCACCGATCGGATCGCGCGGATCCCATTCGCCTTCCATCAGCACGCTGCCGACGACGAGATGTCCGTCGATCGCGCGTTGGTAGTCGGCCGGCATGAAGTCGCGCTTGATCGCGCTGTAGTCGCCATAGCGGAAGGTGACCGGGTGGTCGGTCAGCCAGGGGTGATAATTGCGCGCGAGATCGAAGAAGTGGTGGTGGGCGTCGATGATCGGCAGATCGTCATCGGCGCTGGAGGCGAGGAAGCGGGCGCGTTGGTCGGGGCTTGCCACCATGGCCTAGCTCCGCTGCGGCGGAAGGCAGGTGTGGTTCGGGCTGCGCCCGGCCGGTTCGGTGCTTGCGCCCGTCATCCCTGCCTCCCGATCGTTTCCTCAGCGTCGCCTGTCCGATTAGGTTCAGGCAATTATTGTATACTGCATACAGAATGTTGCCGCAAAGTCAAAGCGCGCCGGGGTTGAACAGCGCGTCCTGCTCGCGGCGCAGGCGAACCAGCGTGGTGGTCTCGTCGAGCGCGATGTCGGCGCAGGTGACGACGGCGCCGCGGGCGACCTTGCGCACCACCGGCCGGCCGGCGGTGAGGTAATAGGGAACCGGCTCGCTCGGCCCGAGCGGCCGGGCGGAGGTCAATTGCGGCTCCAGCCCTTCGATGACGTGGCGATAGCCCATGGTCAGCGTCTCGCCGGGCTCGAGGTCGCGGCTCGCCCGCGCCGTCAGGTCGACGCGCGGGAGCACCTCGGCGCCGCCGGTCGACTGGCCGAGCAGCGCGGCCGACAACGCCGACATTGGCGCTTCCGCTCCGAGCAGGTGCACCGGATTGTGCAACAGGACATAGCGGCCATCCGGCGAGCAGGGGATGCCCTTGCCGGCAAAGAGCTTGCCGGTGGCGAGATCTGGCGTCTCGGCGATGACGAAGACGCCGCCGGCAAACGAAAGCTCGTCCGGCCGTCTCAGGCAGTTGAACATGTCGACCCGGCCCGTGCCGGAGAGCAGGCCGCCCTCGGCTGCCGGGCGGAACAGGCTCGGCAATTCGGTCGTGCGGGCGATCGGTGCATGCATCGCAGCTACGTCAGGCATAAGCCCGGTATGGTTGGCCACGATGCCCATCTCGCAGAGATCGGGCACGGTGGCGCGCGGGAAGGGCAGCCTGGCGCGGGCGTCGAGCAGCGCGAGCGGATCGCTGCCGCGCTTGCCGAAAGCGGCGGCGAAATCGGCCGCCGGCACGGCCTTCTCCCAGGCGGTGACGGTGCCGTCCTCGGGATCCCAGACGAAATCTGATTCGGACGACTTGCCGGCGGCGACGATCGGCAGGCCAAGCATGTGGGCCCAGCCGATCAGGCCGATCAGCAGGCTGGGCTGGTCGCCGTCGACCGGGGTATGCACGACGCCCTTCTGCTTGGCGCGGTGGGCGAGGATCGGGCCGATGATGCATTCGGCCTCCTTGGTCACCATGACAAGATGCCGCCCGGCCTCGATAGCGGCGAGCGCGGTCATCGCCGCGCCTTCCGGATCGCCAGTGGCCTCGACGACGACATCGACGGCAAGCCCTTCCAGATGGGCGGCATCGCCGATCAGCGCCACCAGCCCGCGCCCGAGCGCCGCCTGGGCCTCGGCGGCGCTATGGCAGTCGACGATCTCGCTTTCGCTCAGGCCGCCGGCGAGCGCCGCCTTGCGGGCGCGGCCGATGTCGAGGTCGCAGACGACGCGCGGTTCGATATGCGGGGCGCGCCGGGCCTGGCCGATGAAGCTCGCGCCGAATTCGCCGGCGCCGACCAAAGCGGCGGAGATGACGCGATCGGTCGCGCTGGGCTTCAGCGCAAACAGGTTCTCGATGTTCACTGGGGTCGCTTTCGTTCGAGCAAGGCAGGGTGGCGGTCGTCAGACCGGCAGGCCCTCGATGGCGTAGATGCGGGCGGGAGCGCCGTCGGCGTTCGGGATCAGCAGCGGCGCCGCCGAGAACAGGTTGCGCGGCGCCGTGAGCTTGCTGGTGTTGACGACGTATTCGATCAGCGTGACGCCATGGCTGAGCAGGACATGGTGGGTGACATGCTCGGGCTTGGGCACTTCCTTGCCTTCGAGGAGCAGGCGGATCGGATAGTCCTGCGGGAAGTCGAAGGCGACGGCGCTCGGCTTGCGCTGCGCCAGCCATTGCACCGCTTCCAGCGTCAGCCAGGGCGCTTCAGTCCAGAAGCTCTTGTCGTTGTAATCCCGCCGGTCGTTCCACTGCGTCGCCAGCAGCAGGATTTCGCCATCGGCTCCGCCGGGATCGGCGGCGGCAAGATGCTCGGGGCCGATCGGCTCATTGGCGGGGCGCTGGCTCAAGTCGAGCACGCGGCACGGGCCGACCACCCGGTTGAGCGGCGTCGCCTCGATCGTCGGCGCGCCGGCGACGAAATGCGCGGGCGCATCGACATGCGAGAAGCCATGGCAGGGGCCGTTGATCTTCGAGACCCGGAACTGGTCACCCGCCGCTATGTCGCCCTTGATCGAAAGCTCCACCGGCCAGCGGAAATGCGGCGCGATCGGCATGGAAAGGTCGACGATGTGCATGGCGCTGTCCGGATTGCGGAAAGGGATGCCGGCTGGCCGGCGGCTCCGTTCTAGGTCTCTGAATTCTTGTATGCAAGAATTTTTCGACAGCGGGCCGGCCGCGCGATATACAGGGAGCCATGGATAGTCCGGCCGACACGACCCCGCTCGCAGCGCTTCTCGCTCAGGTTCCGCAGCCCGAGCCGGGCCGGCGCAAGGGCGCCTTGCACGGCAGCACGGTCGCCAAGCTGCGCAATCTGATCGTCACCGGCGCGCTGGCGCCGGGCGCCAAGCTCAATGAGCGCGAGCTCTGCCTGCAGCTCGGCGTATCCCGCACGCCCGTCCGCGAGGCGATCAAGACGCTGACCCAGGACGGCCTGCTGCGCGCGCTGCCGAACAAGTCCTCGGTAGTCGCCGAGCTCGATGTCGGCGAGATCGAAGCGCTGATCGATGTCGTCTCGACGATCGAGGGCTTGGCCGGCGAGCTCGCCGCGGCGCGCGCCACCGAGGAGGCGGTCGCCGAGATCGGCATGCTGCATTACAGGATGATGCTGCATCACACCCGCGATGAGCTGCCGGGCTATTTCGAGGCCAACAAGGCCTTCCATCGCCGCATCATCGAACTCGCCGGCAATCCCGTGCTGCTCTGGATCTGGGAATTGCTGGCGCTCCGGGTCGACCGCGCCCGCTACTCCTCGAACCTCTGGCCGAAGCGCTGGAAGATGGCGATCCAGGAGCATGAGCAGATCCTGGCGGCGCTCACCGCCGGCGATGCCGCGCTGGCGAGCCAGCGCCTGCGCGAGCACGTCCGCAATGGCCTCTCCGGCCTCGTCGCAGCGCTGAAGGACAAGGCGGCCAAGCCGGACAGCGCCTGATCGCAGGTCAGTGCGGCGCCTGCTCGACCTCTGGCAGCAGCTTCAACACCGCGATCGCGTCGAGCTCGCTATCGCCCTGCGCGACCAGCATCCGGTAGAGCGTCGTCGCCTGGGCGACCATCGGCATGGCCAAATGCTGCTCGCGCCCGGCCTCCATCAGCATCTCCAGATCCTTCAGCACCTGGCGGGCATAGCCCTTTGGCGCGAAATCGCGCGCGACCATGCGCGGCATCATCGCCTGCAGCACCGCCGAATTGCCGAGGCCGGGCGCCAGCGCCGCCGGGATCTTGTCGGCATCTACGCCATAGGCCTCGGCGAGCCGCAGCGATTCCGCCACGACGACGTAGTTGGTCAGGCACAGCGCCTGGTTGACCAGCTTGGTCGCCTGGCCGGCGCCGACCGCGCCCATATGGGTGAAGAGGCCGAGGCTCTCGGCCAGCGGCCGCACCGCCGCGATCGCCTCCGGCGTACCGCCGGCCATGATCGCGAGCTTGCCCGCTTCCGCTGCCGGTGGGCCGCCCGAGACGGGCGCGTCGATGAAGCCGATGCCGGCCTCAGTCAGCGTCGCAGCGAGCGCCTTGGTCACGCCGATCTCGGTGGTCGAGAAATCGATGACGATGGCGCCGGGCTTCGGCTTCGCCGAGAGGATGCCGCTCTCGCCGCTGATCACCGCCTGCACCGCCTTGGTGGTGGTCACCGCGATGCAGACGGGATTGGCGCGCTCGGCCACTTCCGCCGGAGAGGCGGCGAGGGCGACGCCGAGCGCCTCGGCTTCAGCCCGCCGGGCCGGGTCGAGATCGTAGCCGACGACGCGGCGGCCGGTCGCGATCAGGCGCTTGCAGAAGCCCGCGCCCATCAGCCCGAGGCCGATGAAGCCGATGGTCTCGCTCATTTGCCCTGCCAGTTCGGCGTGCGCTTGCCGAGGAAGGCTTCCATGCCCTCGCGGAAATCGGCGCTGGTGTAGCAGAGGGTGACGAGGTCATCGCCGTCGACATGAGCGCTCGTTGCCGCCGTGAGCCGGCGCAGGGCCTCCTTGGTGGCCCGCATGGTCAAGGGCGCATGGCCGCGGATCGTTTCAGCCAGCTCCTTCACCCGGGCCATCAGTGCGGCATGGTCGGCGACGAGCTCGTTGTAGAGGCCGATGCGATGGCCTTCCTCGGCCTCGACCAGCCTGGCGGTGAAGATGATGTCCTTGACGCGGGCCGGGCCGAGCAGGCTGGCGAGCCGGGCATAATTCGCCATCGACAGGCAGTTGCCGAGCGTGCGCGCCACCGGGAAGCCGAAGCGGGCCGATTGCGTCGCGATCCGCAGATCGCAGGCGCAGGCGATCGCCGCGCCGCCGCCGGTCACCGCGCCGGCGATCGCTGCGATGGTCGGCACCGGGCAGCTCTCGATCGTCGTGATCACCCGCTCGATCCGGTTCTCATAGGCGAGGGCGTCTTCCGCCGTCTTGAACTCGCGGAACTGGGAGATGTCGGTGCCGGCGGCGAAGGCCTTTTCGCCGGCGCCGGTGACGACGAACACTTTTGGCGCGCCGTGCTTTTCGGGATTGCCCAAAATCTCGGCCAGCCCCTCATACATGGCGAAGGTCAGGGCGTTGCGCGCCTGCGGCCGGTTGAGCGTGACGGTGCCGACGCCATCGGCGACGTCGTAGAGGATCTCGTCGTTCATCGGATGCCTTTCAGATCGCGCCTTCGGCCTTGAGGCCGGCGATGGCCGCCTCGTCGAAGCCGAGCTCGGTGAGGATTTCGAGGTTGTGGTCGCCTGCGTCCGGCGTCGGCGTCGCGATGCTGGCCGGCGTACGCGACAGGCTGACGGGCTGGCCGACGACGCGGATGTCACCGATCGCGGGATGACTGATCGGCTGCGCAATGCCGAGGTGCTGCACCTGCGGATCATCGAAGACGGCGTCGACCGTATAGATCGGCCCGGCTGGCACCGAGGCCTTTTCGCAGGCGTCGAGCCAATAGGCGCTGTCCTGCGTCGACATGATCTCCTCGATCAGCACGCGCAGCTCCGGACGGGCCGCGAAGCGCTTCTCCACGCTGTCATAGCGTGGGTCGGTCGCGAGCTCCGGCCGGCCGAGCGCGCCGCAGAAGGAGCGCCAGTGCCCTTCGGCGCCGACGCCGAGATTGATGTGGCCGTCGCGGGTCGCATAGACGCCCATCGGCGTCGCATAGGGGTGGTCGTTGCCGGCTTGCGGCGGCACCTTGCCCTCGACCAGATAGCGCGCGACCTGGAAGTCCATCATCCCGATCTGGGCCTCGAGCAGCGAGGTCTGGACCCATTGCCCCTTGCCCGAGACGGTGCGTTCCTGCAGCGCGACCAGCGCGCCAATCGCGCCATAGAGGCCGGCGGCGGAATCGGCGACGGCGATGCCGGCGCGCACCGGACCCTGGCCGGGCAGGCCGGTGACCGACATCATCCCGCCCATGCCCTGGGCGATCTGGTCGAAGCCGGCGCGCAGGCGATAGGGCCCGCTCTGGCCGAAGCCCGAGATCGAAACCAGGATCAGGCGGGGATTGAGCTGGTGCAGGGTCTCGAAATCCAGTCCGAGCCGCTCCTTCACATCCGGCCGGAAGTTCTCGACCAGGAGGTCGGCATCGGCGATCAGCCTGCGCAGGATCGCCTTGCCGGATTCGGTCTTCAGGTTGAGCGTCAGCGAGCGCTTGTTCCGGTGCAGGTTCTGCATGTCGTAGCCATGCCGCGGCCCGCTCATGTTCTCGTTCGGATCGAGCCCCGGCGGGCTTTCGATCTTGATCACGTCGGCGCCGAAATCGGCGAAGATGCGGGCACAGGTCGGACCGGCGCGCACGCGCGTCAGGTCTAGCACGCGCAGGCGTTCGAGGGCAGTGGACGGCGTCGGGCGAGGCATGATGATCCGGATGCGTGTCAGAGGGCGCCGACTATCCCGTCATCATCCCGAGGCGTCAATCTTTGATGCCATCTTGCATGCAAGATCGGCGGGCACCCTATGCGCCAGCCGGACAACGGGAGCTGGCGAGTCGCGGAACACGGGCGTTGACGTCCGGCAGAAAGCCCTGCGAGCTTGTCGGACAGCGTCGGCAGCGGACGCGCGGATGCGGGAGGACAACGATGACGGTGGTCGCACTGTTCGGTGCCGGCGGCAAGATGGGCATGCGGCTCGGCCGCAATCTCGCCCGCTCGCGCTTCGAGACCCGCCATGTCGAGATCAGCCCGGCCGGACAGGATCGCATTCGTGAGGCCTTCGGTGCGGACTGCATCGAGCCGGATATGGCGATCGAGGGGGCGGACGTCGTGATCCTCGCGGTGCCGGACACCGCCGTCGGCGCGGTGGCGGCAGATCTCGTGCCGAAGCTGGCGGCCGGGACCATCGTCGTCATCCTCGACGCCGCCGCGCCCAATGCCGGCCATCTGCCCGAGCGTGCCGACATCACCTATTTCGTCACCCATCCCTGCCATCCGCCGATCTTCAACGACGAGACTGACGAGGCTGCGCGCGCCGACCATTTCGGCGGCATCGCGGCGAAGCAGCATATCGTCAACGCGCTCATGCAGGGGCCGGAGGCGCATTACGCGGTTGGCGAAGAGGTGGCGCGGGTGATCTGGGCGCCGGTGATGCGCTCGCACCGCGTCACCGTCGAGCAGATGGCGATCCTCGAGCCCGGCCTGTCGGAAACCGTCTGCGCCACGCTGCTCGACGCGATGCGCGAGGCGATGGAGGAGGCGATCGCCCGCGGCGTGCCGCGCGAGGCGGCGCGCGACTTCCTGCTCGGCCACATGAACATCCTGGCGGCAGTGACCTTCGGCGAGGTCCAGGGCGTGTTCTCCGACGCCTGCAACAAGGCGATCGTCTTCGGCAAGGAGACGATCCTCCGGCCGGACTGGAAGCGCCTGTTCGAGCCGCAGGAGATCGCCGACAGCGTCCGGCGGATCACCTGATGCTTCGCCCCGGTTTTCCCATTCTGGTCGTCCCGGGCGACCGCAGGGAGACCCGAGACCCATTCCCGAGCCTTTCCGAAAGAGGTTCAGGCATGGATCCCGGATCTCCGTGGCGCTCCGTCCGGGATGACTTGGATTGGTGAAAACGGCTAATCAGGATTGTCCAGGTGCGAATGCGCCGGGAGTCGGCGAGGGAGATTGCGATGACGCTAGCCGGGAAGCCGGGCACGACGGTCGATGATGCAGGCCAGCTGCGCGCGATCGTCGGCGAAGAATCGCTTGTCGTGCAGAAGAAGGTGCTTGATCGGCTCGACAAGTTCTGCCGCGACTTCATCGCGCTCTCGCCCTTCCTGGTGCTGGCGACCGCCGATCGCGAGGGCGGCGTGGATGCCAGCCCGCGCGGCGACGGGCCGGGCTTCGTCGAGGTCCTCGACGAGCGGACGCTGCTGATTCCCGACCGGCGCGGCAACAATCGGATCGATTCCTTCCGGAACGTGCTGAGTTCGCCGGGCGTCGGCCTGGTCTTCTTCGTGCCGGGCATCAACGAGACCCTGCGCGTCAACGGACGGGCGCGGATGACCACGGACGCAGCGCTGCTCGAACCTATGGCGATGCAGGAGAAGGCGCCGAAGCTCGGCCTGATCGTCGAGGTCGAGGAAGCCTATTTCCATTGCGGCAAGGCGCTGCTCCGCTCGAAGCTCTGGGCGCAAGGATCGCAGGTCGAGCGCTCGAGCTTCCCGACGCTCGGCCGCATCGTCGCCGAGCAGACCAAGGCGGTCGATGCCGCCGAGGCCGATGCCAATCTCGAAGAGGCCTACCGCACGCGGCTCTATTGAGCGCGAGCGGCCGCGGGGAGCTGACCTTGTCGAAGGCTGACCAGTCCTTGCCGGCGACGCGCTTCAGCTTCCGGCTCGACTTCACGCCGGGCGGGCGCCTCGGCCCCGGCAAGGTGCAACTCCTGGAGGCGATCGGCGAGACCGGCTCCATCTCCGCCGCCGGCCGCTCGATGAAGATGTCCTATCGCCGTGCATGGCTGCTGGTCGACGATCTCAACCGCATCTTCCGCGCGCCGCTGGTCGAGGCCCAGCCCGGCGGCGCCAAGGGCGGGGGCGCGCATCTGACGGCGCTCGGCCGCGAGATCGTCGCCAATTATCGCGCCATCGAAGCGAAGGCGCTGGAGGCGGGGGCCGCCGAGATCGCGGCTTTGCGCGCCGCGGTCTCGCCGACGGCGCCGATACGCGAGCCCGGCAAGAAGGCCTGAGCGCTCACGGCATATCGATCGAGACGCTCTTGATCACCGCATAGACCGGGCTGCCGGGGGCGAGCCGCAATTGCTCGGCCGATTTCACAGTGAGGCGGGCGAGCAGGCCGACGCCGTTGCAGTCGAGCTGCACTTCCAGCGCCCCGCCATCGCCATGTCGGGCGCCGATCGCCGAAACCTGCCCGGGCAGGACGTTGAGGGCGCTGATTCCGTCGAGCGGTTTCAGGCTGAGCATCACATCGCTGGCGAGGATGCGCACGCGCAGCGCCGTCCCTTCCGGCAGGTTGCGCCGGGCGATCTGCAAGGGCCCGGCCGCGGTCCCCAGGATCGTCAGGCCGTGCTCCGGCTCATGCCGCAGCACGCGCGCCTCGAGGATCGCGCCGGCTTCCGCCGAGGTGGACAGGATCGGCACGTCGGGGCGCGACATCAATTCGGCGGTCGGGCCGCTCATCGAGACCTTGCCCTGGCCGAGGATGACGAGGTGCGTCGCCAGCCGCGCCACTTCGGCGATCGAGTGCGAGACATAGACGATCGGAATGCCGAAGCCGTCGCGCAGGCGCTCGATATAGGGCAGGATTTCGGCCTTGCGCTCCTCGTCCAGTGAGGCGAGCGGCTCGTCCATCAGGAGGAGGCGTGGCTTGGCGAGCAGAGCGCGGCCGATCGCGACGCGCTGCTTCTCGCCGCCGGAGAGCGCGCCCGGCTGCCTTTGCAGGAGATGGCCGATGCCGAGCAGGTCGAGCACGTCGTCTAGCGTGCTGCCGCCATCCTCAGCCTGCGGCGCGAACCAGCGGCCATAAAGCAGGTTCTGTCTGACGGAGAGATGCGGGAAGAGCCGTGCCTCCTGGAAGACATAACCGATGCGGCGCTTATGCTTGGGCACGAAGACGCCGGCGGCGCTGTCGACCATCACCCGCCCGTCGATGACGACGCGGCCGGCTTGCGGCCGGATCAGGCCGGAGATCACGTTGACCAGCGAGGTCTTGCCCGAGCCGGAGCGCCCGAACAACGCCGTCAGCCGACCATCCGAGGCGAATTCGGCATCGAGCGAAAAGGCGCCTAGCCGGTGCGCCACGGAGACCTCGATGACCGCGCTCATTCGACCGCGATCCGCCGGCCGACCAGCCGCGCCAGCAATTCCGAGGCGAACAGTGCCGCGACCGAGATCGCGATCGAGATCAGGGTGAGCCGCATCGCCCCCGCATCGCCGTTCGGCACCTGTGTGAAGGTGTAGATCGCCGAGGGCAGGGTTTGCGTCTCGCCGGGGATGTTGGAGACGAAGGTGATGGTCGCGCCGAATTCGCCCATCGCCTTGGCGAAGCACAGGATCATGCCGGCGAGGATGCCGGGTAGAGCGAGTGGCAGCGTCACCGTCAGGAACACCCAGAACGGCCCGGCGCCGAGCGTGCCCGCCGCATCCTCGAGCTTGCGGTCGATCGCCTCGATCGAGAGCCGCATTGCCCGGACCATCAGCGGAAAGCCCATCACCGCGCAGGCGAGCGCGGCACCCGTCCAGCGGAAGGAGAGGACGATGCCGAACCAGTCATGGAGGAACTGGCCGATCGGCCCGCGCCGTCCGAAGCCGATCAGCAGCAGATAGCCGGTGACGACGGGCGGCAGGATCAGCGGCAGATGGATGATAGCGTCGAGCAGCGATTTGCCCCAGAAGCGCCCGCGCGCCAGCAGCCAGGCGATGGCGAGCCCCAGAGGGAGGCTCGCCAGCATGGCGGTGGCGGCGACGATCAGGCTGAGGCGGACGGCCGTCCACTCCTCCGGGGACAGCCAGTCGCTCACGATGAGGAAGCGGACTTGTTCAGCACCGTGAAGCCCTGCTTCTCAAAGCTGGCCTTGGCGCCGTTGCCGCGCAGATAGGCCAGGAAGGCCTGTGCGTCGGGATTGGCCGAGTCCTTGGTGATGGCGACCGGGTAGACGATCGGCGGGTGCGTATCCTCCGGGAAGGTCGCGATTACCTTGACCTTCGGATCGGCGGCGGCGTCGGTGGTGTAGACGATGCCCAGCGGGGCTTCGCCGCGCGAGACCAGCAGCAGTGCGGCGCGGACATTGTCGGCCTGCGCCACCTTGTCCCTGATCTTGTCCCAGCCGCCGAGCTTCTCCAGCGCCGCCTTGCCGTATTTGCCGGCCGGTACCGAATCGACATTGCCCATGGCGAGCCGGCCCTGGCCGAGTGCGGCGGAGAGGTCGACGCCCGGCGCCAGGGTTACCGTGGTCTTGGCGTCGGACGGCGCAATCAGTGCGATCCGGTTGGCGAGCAGGCTGACGCGGCTCTCCTTGACGATCAGGTTCTTCTGCTGGGCGTAGTCCATCCAGTCGAGATCCGCCGAGAGGAAAAGGTCGGCCGGCGCGCCCTGCTCGAGCTGCTTGGCCAGCGCGTTGCTTGCCGCATAGGAGATCTTCGGCGCCGGCTTGCCGCTGTCCTTGACCCAGTTGCCCGCGGCCTCGTCGAGCGCGTTCTTCAGGCTGGCGGCGGCGAAAACCACCAGTTCCTTGCTCTGGGCGAGGGCAGGGCCGGGGAAGGAGGCGGCACCGATCAGCAGCGCAGCGGTGAAACCCAGGACGGTTCGGCGGGTGGATGGCATAAGGCGGTCCTCGCTGCGGTTGCGGTCGCTATGTGCGGCCGAATATAACGACGAGCGACCAAAGGTCGAGTCCGTCTGATGCAGACTTGGCGAGGACGTCAGATCGAGGAGACCGGCATGAAGATTTCCGCCCGCAACCAGCTGAAGGGTGCCATCGTCGAAATCGTGAAGGGCGCGACGACCGCACATGTGAAGTTTGAGGTCGGCGGCGCCATCGTCACCTCGGCGATCACCAATGCCGCAGTCGACGAGCTCAAGCTCGCGGTCAGGCAGCACGCCTATGCCGTCGTGAAGGCCTCCGACGTGATGATCGCGATCGACTGATCGTTGCGCGCCCGATGCAGGCCGCGCTAGCCTTCCCAGCAAAGAAAAAGGCCCACGCCGGAGCGCAGGCCCAAGTCTAGGGAGGAAACGCCCAAGGAGGGCGCCGCAACATCTCTGCTGCGGTGCACAGGAAATAGGACGCTCCGGCTCAGGCTGCAAGGGGGAAGGGGCAGCAAGGCTGACCTTATTTTGAGCAGGATGCGGTTTTTCGCGCCGATCGCGCGAAAATGCGGGGGTAATGCAGATGCCTGAGACGAAACGACGCGGGGCCAACGTTTGCCGAAATGGGTTTTCGGCGCTGCTCATGGCGGCGATCCTGGGCATGGGCGGTGCCGGGCAGGCTCAGATTCCGCCGTCGCAGACAGAGATTGCGGCGTATGATGCTCTGCATCTGTCGGCTTACCGGGGCGATCTGCCGGCTCTCCGGCAGGCGATTGCAACCGGCCGTGGCCTCGAAGCCCGTGACGGCGAGGGCCGCACCGCATTGCTGGCCGCCGCCCATGCCCGCCAGCGCGAAGCGATGCGCGAGCTCGCAAAGGCCGGCGCCGATCCGCGCGCGCTCGACAGCCGTGCCTATGACGCGATCACCATCGCGGCCGTCGCCGACGATGTCGAGACCATGCGCACCGCACTCGCCATCGGCGGCGATCCGCGCGCGATCACCAGCCCCTATCTCGGCACGGCGTTGATTGCGGCCGCCCATCTCGGCCATGACGGCGTCGTGCGCGAACTGATCGCGGCCGGCGCACCGCTCGACCACGTCAACAATCTCGGCTGGACTGCCCTGATCGAGGCTGTGATCCTCGGCAATGGCGGCCCGCGCCATGTCGAGACGGTGAGGGCACTGGTCGCAGCCGGTGCACGGCGCGACCTTGCCGATCGCGACGGCGCGACGCCGCTCGACCACGCCCGCCGCCGCGGCTATGCGGCGATGGTCGCGCTGCTGCAGTAGTCAGCTCGGGAAGTCTGGCGCCGGCAGGCTCGCCACCAGCGCCGTCAGCCCGTCGCTGTAACGCTGGCGCAGATCGGCCCAATAGGGGTGATTGCTGTCGTATTTGGCGAGATGCCGGGTCGAGAAGCTGTCGGCTTCGTAGCGCAAGAGGTCGATCGGCGGCGCGACCGAGAGGTTCGAGCGCACCGTGGCGTCGAAGGAGAGCAAAGCGAGTTTGGCCGCCTCGTCTAGCCCGCTCGCCTCCTGCAGCGCCCGGTCGAGGATCGGCTTGCCGTATTTGGTCTCGCCGAGCTGGAGGAACTGGGTCCGTCCCGAGGCCTCGACGAAATTGCCGGCCGAATAGATCTGGAACAGCCGGTGCGGCTCGCCGGCGATCTGGCCGGCGACGATGAAGGAGCCGTTCGGATCGCCATAGGGCTCGACGAAGCTGCGGTTGAGCCGCAGCACCTCGCGCAGCACGCCGCCGACGATTTGCGCCACGTCGAACATGGTGCGTGCCGCCAGGATGTCGCGGTTCTCGCCGCCCGCGGCGCTATCCTGCTTATGCCGGGTGTATTGCCTGATCATGGTGATCACGGCCTGCGTCGTCGCCAGGTTCCCGGCAGAGAGGATCGCGATCACTCGTTCGTTCGGCACCTCGAACAGAGCGAGCTTCTTGACCACCGCGATCTGGTCGACGCCGGCGCTGGAGCGAGAATCGGAGGCGAGGATCAGGCCCGACGGCAGCAGGATCCCGAGGCAATAGGTCATGGACGGCTCCCAGCACGGGCGCAGCATGCGCAGGGGCGGAGGCTTTGCCAAGCTCCTGCCACCGCGATTGCGGCATCAACGGGCGAATGCCAAGGTCGATGGCTTGATGGCTAGGCACCGGCGGAGTTCGGACATTGCGCAATCTGTCGGACATAGTCGCGTCTGTTCATGCCGACCTTGCCGAGCATATCGGCGGCGGCAAGGTGGCCGACTACATTCCCGCGCTATCCCGGGTCGATCCGCGCCGTTTCGGCCTCGCCGTCGTCACCTGTACCGGCGAGCATGTCCAGGCGGGTGACGCCAATGTGCCGTTCTCGATCCAGAGCATCTCCAAGGTCTTCACCCTGACGCTGGCGCTGGAGCGGGTCGGCGCCCGGCTGTGGCACAGGGTCGGGCGCGAGCCCTCCGGCTCGCCGTTCAATTCGATCGTCCAGCTCGAACAGGAGCGCGGCGTGCCGCGCAACCCGTTCATCAATGCCGGCGCTCTGGTCGTCACCGATGCGCTGCTGACCGGCCGGACGCCGAAGGCGACCGCGGCCGAGATCCTCGCCTTCCTGCGCGAACGCGCCGACGACCCGTCCGTCTCGATCGACGATGAGGTGGCGGGCTCCGAGGCGCAGTCCGGCTTCCGCAACGCCAGCCTCGCCAATTTCATCCGCGCCTTCGGTAATCTGAAGAACCCGGTCGCCGAGGTGCTCGACGTCTATTTCCACCAATGCGCGCTGAGCCTGAGCTGCGCCCAGCTCGCCCGCGCCGGCCTGTTCCTCGCCGGCGACGGCGTCGATCCCCTGACCGGCGCCGTGGTTTGCCGCCCGGCGCGGGCGCGCCGCGTCAAGGCGCTGATGATGACCTGCGGCCACTACGACGCCTCGGGCGAATTCGCCTTCAAGGTTGGCCTGCCCGGCAAGAGCGGCGTCGGCGGCGGCATTCTCGCCATCGTGCCGAAGCAGGCGGCGATCGCGGTCTGGTCGCCAGGCCTCAACGCAGCCGGCACCTCGCATGTCGGTGCGCTCGCGCTCGAACGCCTGGTCGAGCGCACCGGCTGGTCGGTCTTTTGAAGGCTCAGCGCTTGGCCGGCCCGGTCGCGATCGGCCGCTCGCTCGCGCCCCATTCCGACCAGGAGCCGTCATAGACGGCACGGGTCGACTTGCCGATCGATTCCAGTGCCGTCGACAGGATCACGGCGGAAACGCCGGAGCCGCAGGTCGTCATCACCGGCCGGTCGAGATCGACGCCGGCGCTCTTGAAGGCGGCGACGATCTCTTCCGGTGATTTGAGCTTTCCGTCGGTTACGAGCGCCGAAGACGGCACATTCAGCGAGCCGGGGATATGGCCGGAACGCAGGCCGGCGCGCGGCTCCGGTGCTTCGCCGCCGAAGCGATCGGCGGCGCGCGCATCGACGACCTGGGCCGCATTGGTCTCGATGGCGCGGGCGATGTCATCGGCATCGGCGACGGCGGAATGGTCGAGCCGGGCGGTGAATGTGCGCGGCGCGCGCTGCCGTGGCGAGCCGTCCTCCACCGGCCGGCCCTCGGCCAGCCATTGTGGCATGCCACCTTCGAGGATCACCACGTCCTTGGCGCCGAAGGTCTGGAAGGTCCAGCGCACACGCGGCGCCGAGAACAGGCCGAGCCCGTCATAGACGACGATGCGCATGCCGTCGCCGATGCCCATGGCGCCGACCGCAGCGGCGAATGCGTCCGGCCGCGGCAGCATGTGCGGCAGGCTCGAATCCTTGTCCTTCACCACATCGATATCGAAGCGCACTGCGCCCGGAATGCGCTGCTGCGCATACTCGGCGTTGGCGTCGCGGTTCTGGGCCGGCAGGTAATAGGAGCCCTCGACCACGACGATGTCGGGCGCGTCGAGCCGCTGGGCCAGCCACTGCGTGGAAACGAAAATGTCGTTGCGGGCCATGCGCGGCTCCTCGAAAGAGTCTGTTCTCAGGATGTTATGACGGAATGCTCAAGCGAGCGCGATGCGCACGCGCCGGTTCTGCTTGCCCTTCTTCTCGACGTCGGTGACGACGACCGCGCCGATCTCGGAGGTGTTGCGCACATGCGTGCCGCCGCAGGGCTGCAGGTCGATGCCCTCGATCGAGACCAGCCGGACCCGGCCGGACCCGCGCGGCGGCTTGACCGACATGGTCTTGACCAGGCCGGGATTGGCGTCGAGCTCCTCGTCGGTGATCCAGCGCTCCGTGATCGCCGCGTTCTTCGCCACCAGCGCGCCGAGCTTCCCGGTCAGATCGGCCTTGTCGAGCCCGCCTTCGGGAATGTCGAAATCGAGCCGGCCGTCGCCGTCGCCGATCGCCCCGCCGGTGACCGGATAGGGCAGCACGACGCTGAGCAGGTGCAGCGCGGTGTGGATGCGCATGCGCTTCAAACGGCGCTCCCAGTCCAGCTTGGCTATCACGCTCTCGCCGATGGCGGGCGCGGCCTGGCCTTCGAGCGGGACATGCAGGATGCGGCTCTTGTCCTCGGGATTGTAGATCGCCGTGCCGATCGCGATTTCGGAGCCATCGCTGCGGACGAGCACGCCGGCATCGCCGGGCTGGCCGCCGCCGGTGGCATAGAATACGGTCCGGTCGAGCTCGATGCCGCCGCGCTCATTGATCGCGACGACGGTCGCGGGCGTTTCAGTCAGATAGGCGTCGTCTCGGAACAGCAACTCGGTCGGCATCGCGATCTCCTTCATTCCATCCGCTTATCGCAGGCGAGGCCGGGCTGGAAAAGCCGGTGGAAGGCGAAACGGACGCAGTGCCGGTAGGGCTTCCGCTGAGCGCTCCGCACCACTAGGGTCCGGCGCAGGATTGCCCTGGCGTGGAGGCCTGCCCGCGATATGACCATGCCGCGCATGCAGCCGCAGGACGGCATCGCCTGGGTGACCGGGGCGAGCTCGGGCATCGGCGCGGCGGTGGCGCTCGAACTGGCGCGGCGCGGCTGGACGGTCGCCGCAACGGCACGCCGGCTCGACAAGCTCGAAGCGCTGGCACTGAGCGCGGAGGGTCTGCCGGGGCGGATCGTCGCCCATGTCGGCGATGTCGCCGATCCCGCCGCGATGGCGGCGGTCGTCGAGGGCATCGAAAGCGTGCATGGGCCGATCGCGCTCGCCTTCCTCAACGCCGGCATTGCCCCGCGCAACGGTCCAGGCCTGATCGACGTCGCCGCCTTCGAGCAGGTCTTCGCAGTCAATCTTCTCGGCGTCGTGCGCGGTGCCGCCGCCGTCGCCGAACGCATGGCGGCGCGCGGCAAGGGCCAGATCGCGGTCAACGCCTCGCTGGCGGGCTATCGCGGCCTGCCGGGCGCAGCCGCCTATGGTGCCTCCAAGGCGGCCGCGATCCATTTCTGTGAAGCCCTGCGCTTCGACTGCGAACGGCACGGCATCCGCCTGCAACTGGTCAACCCCGGCTTCGTCGACACGGCGATGACCAAGCGCAACAGCTTCCCGATGCCGTTCATGCTGCCGCTCGACGAGGCTGCGACACGGGTGGTCGACGGCTTCTCCCGCGGCGGCTTCGAGATCGTCTTCCCGCGCCGGCTCGCCTGGCTGATGAAAGGGATGCGGCTGCTGCCCTATCCGGCCTATTTCTGGATGGTGCGCAGGCTGGCAGGGGAGCATCGTGGCGGCCGCCGCGACGGGGCAGTGTAACCGGAGAAGACTCCTTTTCCAGTATCTTGGGCGATGAAGCTCGCAATCAAGGCGAGGGCGAGCCGAATCGCGTTTCCAGCCAGTTGACGCCGAAGGCAGTGATTGTCTTGGCTTCTACCAGCACGGACGGTGCGGTACCGACCAGCCCCCGTCGGCCTTGGCCGCTGGCGAGGAACTCGCTCACGATGGCTGCGAAATAATCCTCGTCCAGCCCTTCGACGATCGGGTCTCCGGTGTCGAACTCCTCGATCATGCGCCATTGCGTGCCGGCCGGCGTCGCCAGCGGCACCTCTAGCCGCCGGATGCGCTTGCCGGGGATATCAGCCAGATGTTCGGCATGGTGCAACAGGGTCAGCGTATCGAGCGGCGCCCCGAGCATCAGAACCTTGCCGCCCGCCTCGACCAGCTTGGCGAGCGGCGAGCCCTCGCCATAGCCGTAGTCGAGGGGATGGTCTGCGGTGAACCATTCCGCTCTGGCGCCGAGCGCGACGATCGAGGCGCCGGGATTGCCGCTGCGGAGAGCACCGGGCGTGGTCCGCAGGAACTCGGGCAACACGCCATTCTCGCGGATCGCGCGTGAGCGCCGCGGATCGAAGGGTGTGATGTGCTCGCGCCATTCCTGCGGCACGCGGCCGTCCTCGTCCACGAGGTCCTCGTAGCGCGCTTCCCAATCGGCATAGGCGAGGACCGTGCCCTTGGGGCCGACCGCGTCGGACAGAGCGGCGATGATCGTGTTTGGACCGTCGAGGAGGCGGCCGACCTTGCTGACGGAGGCGTGGACCATGACCGCATCGCCGGGCGCAAGGCCGAGCGCGGCGAGATCAGCGGCGAGCGAGGCGCGGGTCACGAAGGAGTCGGCGGGGGAGGTCATTGCGGAGAGGCTACTCGGATCGAAGGGCGGCAAACGCATCGAGCGCGCGCCGCCGGCCGAAATCGAGCGCGACGACCGGCTTGGGATAGTTCTGGCCGAGGACGATGCCGGCCTGCTTCAGCTCGCTCGCCGGAGCGTCCCAGGGGCGGTGGATGAACCTGTCGCCGAGTTTCGCCAGCTCGGGAACGAAGCGGCGGACATAGTCGCCCTTCGGATCGAATTTCTCGCCCTGCGTCACCGGGTTGAAGATGCGGAAATAGGGCGCTGCATCGGCGCCGGAGCCCGCGACCCATTGCCAGCTCGCCGGATTGTTCGCCGGATCGGCGTCGACCAGCGTGTCCCAGAACCAGGTCTCGCCGGCGCGCCAGTCGGTCAGCAGGTGCTTGATCAGGAACGAAGCGGTGATCATCCGCACCCGGTTGTGCATCCAGCCGGTCTGCCAGAGCTCGCGCAGGCCGGCATCGACAATCGGATAGCCCGTCAGGCCCTTCCGCCAGGCCTTCAAGCCGGCCTCGTCCGTCGCCCAGGCCATCGCATCGAAGCGGCGGTCATAGTTGACGCTGGCGAGATCGGGATTGTGGAAGAGCAGGTGGTAGGAGAATTCACGCCAGCCGATCTCGCTGAAGAATTTCTCGATGTCGGCAGCCGATCCCGGCGTCTCGCCCGTCTCCAGCGCCCCTCTGGTCGCGTGCCAGATCTGGCGCGGGCTGATCTCGCCGAAGCGCAGATGCGGCGACAGCCGTGAGGTCGAGAGCTTGTCCGGCCGGTCGCGTCCCTCGCGATAGCCGGCGATACCTTCGTCGAGGAAGGTGCCCAGTCGATCCTGCGCCCCGTCTTCGCCCGGCATCCAGGCGTCGCGCAGTCCGCTGGCCCAATCGGGGGCGGTCGGCTGGAGAGCGAGATCGGCGATCGTGAGCGCTTGCTTGCGCAGCGCCGCCGGGAGCGTCGCCTTGCTCAGCCTGGCTGGGGCAGGAAGCGGTGCCGAGGGCTCGCCGCCTTCGCGCACGGCGCGCCAATAGGGCGTGAACACCTTGAACGGCCCATCCGCCTTGGTCTTCACCTGCCAGGGCTCGTTGAGCAGATTGGCATTGAAGCTTTCGACCTCGACGCCGGTTTCCGTGAGTTTCGCCTTCAGCGCCCTGTCGAGCGCGATCGCGGCGCCGTCATAGCGGCGGTTCCAGGCGACGTAGCTGCTGCCGGTGCGCTCGACGATATCGGGCAGCAGCTCCGCCGGATCGCCGCGCAGGATCAGCAGCTCTCCTCCTTTCGCCGCGATGGCCTGCGACAGCGCCTGCAGCGAGCGCGACAGCCACCAGCGCGCCGCCCCGCCGAGCTCCCGGCGCTGTGTCGCCGTATCGAGGATGTAGAGGCAGATCAGCGGGCCATGATCGAGCGCAGCTCTCAGGGCCGGGTTGTCGGACAGGCGCAGATCGTCGCGGAACCAGAGCAGGGCAGGGTGTGCGGTCACTCGGGGAGGCCTTGTCGATGCGATGGTCTGATACGCCGATGGAGCCGATTTGGTTGCATGGCGCAAAGGGATAGTGCCGCCGCGAGCCGCTGCGGTTCGTGATAGATTGGGTCGGCTGCGCGCAAGAGAAGGGGATGAGGTCATGGCGACGCCGGAAATCGAGGCCTTGAGCCGGCGGATCGCTGCGCTCGAGGCGCAGCTTGCCACCCTGTTGCAGGCGGTCACTGTCGGGCGCGGCGGCATGGTCGCGATCAACGCTCCGCTCGGGCTGTCGATCACCGCCGGCGGTCCCTGCACCATCAATGTCGGAGCCGAACTGGCACTTACGATCGGCAGCAATTTCCGCACCGCAGTGGGCTCAGCCTATGTCGTCAATGTCGGCGCCGGCCTGCGCACGACGGCCGGTACCGGCATCAACCTCATCGCGGGCACCGCGCTCAGCATGAGCGCCAATCGCGAGATCAGCCTGGCGACCCGCGCCTTCGAGGTCGCGGCTGCGGTCAGCATCGACCTCGACAGCAGCAAGGATTTCGAGATCGCCAGCGGTAAGTCGCTCGCGATCAAGGCTGCCGACGCCATCCTGCTTGACACGGGATCGGCCGAGCTCAACCTGAAAAAGGATGGTTCCGTGGACCTCAGGGGCAAGGACGTCACGATCAAGGCGAGCGGCAAGATCAATGCGTCCGCGAGTTCCGACGTCGTGATCAAGGGCTCGAAGATCAAGCAGAACTGAGCGGCGCTCAGTCGCCGCCGCCTCCGCCGCAACCACCGCCATCGCCTCCACCGCTGTCGCCACCTCCGCTATCGGAGCTGCTATCGCCGGAGGAGCTGTCGTTGCCGCCGAAGCCGTCGGTGCTCCCGTCGACGGATGAGCTCGAGAAGTCGCCGCCGCATTGCGTGCCGCGATCGCCCTTGCGCCTGAGCGCCTCGCAGTCGGGCGTGTAGACGAAGCCGTCGGCGATCTTCAGCTTGGTGTCGAGCGCAAAAAGGAGCGGCAGGCGCGTCGGGCGGGCCGGGTCGATGTTCTCGTCGCGGCAGCATTGCCACCAGACGCGGCGCAGGGCCGAATTGTCGCGGCGCGCGCCTTCGCGCAGCACGATCGCGGGCGTGTGGTGCAGGAAGCGACCGAAGGCCTGGTTGCAGAAACGGCCATAGTCGCGGGTGTAGAGGATGAACTCGTGCCAGAGATCGTCCGCGACCTGCGAGGGCATCGCCACTTCGCGCCGCCCGGAGTTGAGATAGGCCAGGAAGAACTGGCGCAGGCCCTCGGAGACCAGCGCCGTCTCCTTGCGGGTGAAGCCGGGGTGATGGTGGGCGAGCTTGTCGAGCAGCCCGCGTGGCCAGGAATAGCGCCGGATGAACTCCGCCCGGCGCAGCCGCCGATACGAGGCGAGCGCATTGCCGACGACGAGCAGGAGAACGACCGCCGCCACCATGCCGATGATGATGGCGGCGGCGTTCATCGCATTGCCTCGTCAGTGTGCCTGCGGCGTCGCCTGCTTCGGTTCGGCCGGCTTCTTCTTGCCGCCGAGCGAGGCGAGCCAGCGCACCACCACGTAGAACACCGGGGTGAACAGCAGGCCAAACAAGGTAACGCCGATCATGCCGGAGAACACCGCGATACCCAGCACCTGCCGCATTTCCGCGCCGGCGCCGACCGAAGTCGTCAGCGGCAGAACGCCGAGGATGAAAGCGAGCGAGGTCATCAGGATCGGCCGCAGCCGGGTCCGGGCCGCCGCGATCGCGGCATCGCGCCGGCTCATGCCCTCGTCCTCGGCCTGCTTGGCGAACTCGACGATCAGGATCGCGTTCTTCGCTGCGAGGCCGACGAGAACGACAAGGCCGATATCGACCAGCACATTGCGGTCGAAGTCCTTGTAGCCGACGCCGATCATCGCCGCGAGGATACACATCGGCACGATCAGGATGACCGCCAGCGGCAGTGTCCAGCTCTCGTACAGCGCCGCCAGCAAGAGGAAGACGAAGACGACGGCGAGGCCGAAGGCGATGATCGCGGTGTTGCCGGCGAGCTTCTCCTGCAGCGCGATCTCGGTCCATTCGAAGCCGAAGCCGGCCGGCAGGACCTGGCTCGCGATCTTCTCCACCGCCGCGATGCCCTGGCCGGTCGAGTAGCCGCGCGCCATCGACATCTGCACTTCAGCCGCCGGATAGAGATTGTAGCGCGGCACGCGATAGGCGCCGGTCGTGTTGGAGAAGGTCGCGACCGAGCCGATCGGCACCATTTCGCCATCGGCATTGCGGGTCTTCAGATCGGCGACGTCGCGGATGTCGAGACGCTGCGGGTTGTCGGCCTGGGCCGTGACGCGGAAGGTGCGGCCGAGGATATTGAAGTCGTTCACATAGGCCGAGCCCATATAGATCGACAGCGTCTCGAACACGCGCGTCACGGGGACGCCGAGCATCTCCGCCTTGGTGCGGTCGATATCGGCATAGATCTGCGGCGTCCGGGTCGAGAACAGCGTGAAAGGCTGCTGGATGCCAGGCGTCTGGCCGGCTGTCCCGGCCACGGCCCAGGTCGCGCCTTCCAGCGCTGCCAGCCCCTTGCCGCCGCGATCCTGCACGTAACCCTTGAGGCCGCCGCCATTGCCGATGCCGGGCACCGCCGGCGGCTCGATGATCAGCGCGAAGGCCTCGCCGATCCCGAAGAGCTGGGTGCGCAGGTCATTGAGGATACCCTGGGTGGTCAGACCCTGCTTGGCCCGCTCCTTGAAGTCGGTGAGCGTGACGAAAGCGACGCCGGCGTTCGGCGCGAGCGTGAAAGTCGCGCCGTCGAGGCCGGCGAAGGCCACGGCGTGGGCAACGCCCGGCCGCGACAGCAGGATGTCGGTCGCCTTGCGGATGACCGCGTCTGTCCGGGGCAGGGAGGAGCCGGGCGGCAGCTGGAAGACCGCGATGAAGTAGCCGCGGTCGAGCTGCGGCACGAGGCCGGTCGGGATTGCCGCGAGCCGTTGGCCGGCGACCGCGATCAGGCCCGCATAGACCAGCAGCATGATCACGCCAAAGCGGATCAGGCGCGAGGTGACCGAGCCGTAAGCGTGCGACAGCCAGTCGAAGGCCTTGTTGAAGTACTTGAAGAACCAGCGCAGCGGCGCGCTGAGCGTTGCCAGGAAGCCCTTCGGCTCTTCATGGCTGTGCGGCTTCAAGAGGATCGCAGCGAGGGCCGGCGACAGGGTCAGCGAGACGAAGCACGAGATCGCCGTCGAGGCCGCGATCGTCACCGCGAACTGCTGGTAGAAGGTGCCCTGCAGGCCGGTGATGAAGGCGGTCGGAATGAACACGGCGCAGAGCACCAGCGCGATCGCCAGCAGCGCGCCGCCGACCTCGTCCATGGTCTTGTGTGCCGCGTCGACCGCGCTCATTCCCTGCGCCAGATAGCGCTCGACGTTCTCGACCACGACGATCGCGTCGTCGACGACGATGCCGATCGCGAGCACCAGCGCCAGCAGCGAGATCGTGTTGAAGGAGATCCCGACAGCGCTCATGATCAGGAAGGTGCCGACCAGCGAGACCGGGATCGCGATGATCGGGATAATCGCGGCGCGCCAGGTCTGCAGGAACAGGATCACCACGATCACGACGAGCACGATCGCTTCGAGGAGGGTCGCGACGACCGCCGAGACAGATTCCCTGATGAACTCGGTCGGGTTGTAGACGATGGTGTGCTCGACGCCGGCCGGGAAGTTCTTCGACAGCGTCTGCATCGTCTTGATGAGCGCCTCGGAGGCCGCCAGCGCGTTCGTACCGGGACGCTGGAAGACGCCGATCGCGACCGCTTCCTTGTTGTCGAGATAAGAGTTCGACAGGTAGTCCTGCGCACCGAGCTCGACCCGGGCGACGTCGCGCACGCGGATGGTGCCGCCGTCGGCATCCGAGCGGACGACGATGTTGTAGAACTCGTCGATGCTGGTCAGGCGCCCGAGCGTGTTGACCGAGAGCTGGAAGGCGCCGTCCGACTTCGCCGGCGGCTGGTTGATCGCACCCGCCGCGACCTGGATGTTGGCGGCGCGGATCGCCGCGACGACGTCGCCGGCGGTCAGGTTGCGGGCAGCGACCTTGGCGGGGTCGAGCCAGACGCGCATCGAATAATCGCGCGCACCGAAGACCTGGACATCGCCGACGCCCTCGACGCGGGTCAGCACGTCCTTGACGTTCAGCGTGGTGTAGTTCGAGACGTATTGCTGGTCGCGCGAGCCGTCAGGGGACAGCATGTGGATGACCATCAGGAAGTCCGGCGAGGCCTTGCGGACCTGCAGGCCGAGCGTGCGCACCTCCTGCGGCAGGCGCGGCTCCGCGGCCGAGACGCGGTTCTGCACCAGCACCTGCGCCTGGTCGACATCGGTGCCGGCCTTGAAGACGACGTTGATCGTCACGCGCCCGTCGCCGGTCGACTGCGACGAGATGTAGAGCATGTCGTCGACGCCGTTGACCTCCTGCTCGATCGGCGCTGCCACTGTCGAGGCGACGACCTCGGCGGAGGCGCCGGGATAGTTCGCGGTGATCGTGACGGTCGGCGGCGCGATCTCGGGATATTCGGCGATCGGCAAGGTGCGCAGCGTGATGGCGCCAGCGATCGTCAGCAGCACCGAGAGCACGGTCGCGAAGATCGGCCTGTCGATGAAGAAATGGGCGAAGCGGAACATGCGATGGTCCTGGCCGTAAGCAATTCCAGGAAAATGGAGATGAGGTCTCCGTCCGGAATCGCGGCGAACACGAAGGCTTGGGCAGGGCGGACGACAGGATGCCGTCCGCTCTCGTTACGGCCTCTGACGGGCCGTCAGTTGGCGGCTGCGGCCGCCTTGATCTCGGTCGGCTGCGGGGTCACCGCGACACCCGGGCGCACCATCGGGTTGGCGATGCCGGTCACGATGACCTTGTCATTGGGGTCAAGCCCCTTGGTGATGACACGCAATCCGTCGCTGATCGCGCCGAGTTGGACCGGCTTGGGCACGACCTTGTTGTCGGCGCCGACCGTCAGCACGATCTTGTTGGCCTGGTCGGAGACGATGACGGCATCCGGCACCAGCAGCGCATCGCCTTCGCCGGCGAAGAGACGCAGTCGCCCGAAGGTTCCCGGCGTCAGCTGCCCATCGGGATTCGGGAAGACCGCGCGGGTCCGGATCGTCGCCGAGCGGGCGTTGAGCGCATTGTCGACGAAGTCGATCTTGCCTTCACGGTCCCATTTCGTTTCGCTCGAAAGCCGCACGCGCACCGGCGTGCCGGGCTTGCGCAAATCCTGCGACTGCACATAGCGCAGATAGTCGGCCTCCGAGGCGTCGAAGACGAACTTGATCGGATCGACGGCGACGATCGTCGTCAGCAGCGTCGCGCCCGACTGGCCGCCGGCGATCAGGTTGCCCTGGTCGACGCGCCGGTTGGACACGCGCCCGGAGAGGGGCGCGCGCACCTGCGTCCATTCGAGGTTGAGCTCGGCGGTCTTCAGATTGGCCTCGGCGGCCTGCTGGCTGGCGATCGCGCCATTGAGGTTGGCGCGGCGCTGGTCGATGTCGCGGGCGGTGATGGTGCGGTTCTGCGTCAGCGCCTCGGCGCGCTCGACCTCGTTCTGGTTGAGGTCGACCTGCGCCTTGGCGCGCGCCACCTCGGCCCGCGACGCATCGACGGCGAGCTTGTAGGGGCGCTGGTCGATGGTGAAGAGCAGGTCGCCGGCCTTGACCAGGTCGCCGTCGCGGAAATGCACCGAATCGAGGAAGCCCGAGACGCGGGCGCGAACCTCGACCTGGTCGCTGGCCTCGAAGCGGCCGGTGAACTCGTCCCAGTTGGTGACGCGCTTGGCGAGCGGGGTGGCGACCGTGACCGGCGGGGCCGGCGGCGCACCTTGGGCGAGGGCCTCGACGGAGAAGGCCGGAAGCAGGACCGCCAGGGCGACGAAGGCCCGGCTGGAGCGGCGGATCATGTGAAACTCCGAGAATGCGGGCGCGGCGCAACCTTCACGGTTTCCGGCCAATGCGCAACAACTCCATCCCGCTGACGATTGTCAAGTTTCTTCACTCGACATTTCGGCGTAATTTTCATCGGAACGGGCCCTGATCACCCCATCGCTGCCCGGAACGGATGCAACAGGTGCTTGCTGGCAGCGGGCCGAAGCTCTACCTGAGGGACGCGCGCGCCAGCGTCAGCAGCAACACCTCATGGAAATCGTCTCATGAATGCGCATGTCCGCCCCGCCGACCCGAAGAAGCTGATCAAGGGTGCGACCGGCGACTGGGAAATCGTGATCGGTCTCGAGATACATGCGCAGGTGACGTCCAACGCCAAGCTGTTCTCGGGCTCCTCGACCGCCTTCGGCGGAGAGCCGAACGCCCATGTCAGCCTGGTCGACGCGGCGATGCCGGGCATGCTGCCGGTGATCAACGAGGAATGCGTGCGCCAGGCGGTCCGCACCGGGCTCGGCCTCAACGCGCAGATCAACAAGCGCTCGGTCTTCGACCGCAAGAACTATTTCTACCCCGACCTACCGCAGGGCTACCAGATCAGCCAGTACAAGCACCCGGTCGTCGGAGAGGGCGAGATCGCGGTCGACCTGTCGCCGACCGAGCAGATCAGCGTCGGCATCGAGCGCCTGCATCTTGAGCAGGACGCCGGCAAGTCGATGCACGACCAGCATCCGACCATGAGCTTCGTCGACCTCAACCGCTCGGGCGTGGCGCTGATGGAGATCGTCTCCAAGCCGGACCTGCGCTCGGCCGACGAGGCCAAGGCCTATGTCTCCAAGCTGCGCACCATCCTGCGCTATATCGGCTCCTGTGATGGCGACATGGAGAAGGGCAACCTGCGCGCCGACGTCAACGTCTCCGTGCGCAAGCCCGGCGCGCCCTTCGGCACGCGCTGCGAGATCAAGAACGTCAATTCGATCCGCTTCATTGGCCAGGCGATCGAGGTCGAGGCCCGCCGCCAGATCGGCATCCTCGAGGATGGCGGCACGATCGACCAGGAGACCCGCCTCTACGACCCCGGCAAGGGCGAGACCCGCTCGCTCCGGTCCAAGGAAGAGGCGCACGACTACCGCTACTTCCCCGATCCCGACCTGCTGCCGCTCGAATTCGACGATGCCTTCATCGCCGAGCTGAAGGCGCATCTGCCGGAACTGCCCGACGCCAAGAAGGCTCGCTTCATCGCGCAGTACGGGCTCTCGCCCTATGACGCCTCGGTGCTCGTCGCCGAGCGCGAGCAGGCCGACTATTTCGAGGCGGTCGCCAAGGGCCGCGACGGCAAGGCCGCCGCCAACTGGGTGATCAACGAGCTGTTCGGCCGCCTCAACAAGGAAGGCAAGGACGTCTCGGCCTCGCCGGTCTCGGCGGCGCAGCTCGGCGGCCTCG